>PDSN01000105.1 GCA_002748505.1 Gammaproteobacteria bacterium
TCCTGTGATCATGAACGACATCAAAGACTCTGTCAGGCTCATCTCATATTGGAAACAGCCGCCTCGTTGTTCAGGCTCATTTCGTGTTGGAGAAGACTCGGGCAATACCAAATTGTCGTTGTGTGTTACACTCATTCGCGATGATGGTATCTTGTTTTACCTAATTTCTGCTAACACCTGATCGAAAAACTTGGAAGAGGTTTTTCCAACTCGTTGAAAGTAAAGGTTTTTAGTTGGGTGTTGTCGTTCACCGCAGTTTTTGTACACCACTACAATCAAAACCCGATCAAGAAACCCCAAAGCAATAAGACTCTTGTAAGCTATTGATATTTAATAATTTCATTCACAGGTGTGGTTCTTTACTGTCCCTGAGTGCTGTCAAAATCAAAATCCAATCAAGAACTCACGCCCAAAATGGTAAATACCCTGCCCGAGGGTGTTCAGGATCAGCATGTTTAATAAGGTTCTGATCCAGAGTCTGCCGAATAACAATACTTGCCTGCGCGGCGTTTTTGCTACTGATGCCGAACCGCTCGCAGAGAGTACCATTTTTCATTCTTTCACCGTTCACCCATTTGAGCGCCGTGTGTAGATAGCAGGCTCTGATACGTTCGGAAGGGGTCATTTTGGCAAACCGTCGCGGTGCATACAAAACGACCCGAACAGAGTCATTTTCGTGGCGAAAATCGGGCGCAGGCATTTGATGTAGTTCAATAGCAACAAGTACCTTATCAATGCCCGAACCTTGTTCCTCACAGAGGCCCATTCGTCGCATAGCCGACGCCAGGGCTTCGTTGCGTGACTTTGGTGGGAGATCTAAAAAGCGCTTTGGATCAACCAGCGGCGTTCCCGGATTAGTGATTTCAATTCGGTCTGAAAACATCTCGATCTGCGGTCCAGCGCCTGTCACTGTCATATCCTGGTGAATAATGGCATTCGCTAACGGCGTTCAAAGTTGACTGTCCCTGGTTTGTGCTTTTTTGCTCATTGACCCAATGGTCGATATATTTTCGCTTGAAGTTACGATCCCTGCGGGCTTTGCAGCCGGGCAGTCTGCCTTTTGCTGCATGGCGATAAGCCGACAAGTTTCCGCGGGGCTGCTTGAGTGACTTACTCCCCCCAGCGCCTCAGCACCCCGGAGTCTATGTCGAACAAATCCAGCATCCGCGCGCTGCTTTGGGTGATCATATCGGCGATGGAGGTGGGGGATGAATACATCGCGGGAACGGGCGGGGCGATGATGGCGCCCATTTCCGAGAGCGCGGTCATGGTGCGCAAATGCCCGGTGTGCAGCGGCGTTTCGCGCACCATTAACACCAGGCGGCGGCGTTCCTTCAATACCACATCCGCTGCCCGGGTCAGCAGCGATGAGGTAACACCGGTGTGAATTTCTGACAGGGTGCGTATGGAACAGGGTGCGATAAGCATACCCAGTGTTCTGAACGAGCCTGAGGCAATGCTGGCGGCCACATTGTCAAAGGGGTGCACGGTATCGGCGAGACTTTTTAGCTCCGCAAGGCTCAGATCTGACTCAATCGCCAGCGTTTTTTCCGCTGCGGGGCTTATTATCAAATGGCTTTCGATATCGCTGCCTTTGAGTAATCTCAGTGCGGCGATGCCGTACTCGATGCCCGACGCGCCCGAAATGCCGACGATTAGTCGCTGCTTGCTCATGTGCTGATATTGCCCCGCCGTGGCGTTAATGATCGAGCAAGGGTATCACATCCTGCGGCAGGCGAAACCAGCAAATCGATTCGTGTTCCGGCTTTACGTTTAAACTGAAAACCCGCTCCTGAGCGGTGCGCGGCGCGCGTAAAATACGCTCTGCATCGGATAGAGTCTGGCCGAGTTTTGGAGCGGCGACTGTGTTGTTTGGCAGGGCCTGACTGAAATCCAGATCCGCCAGGCTTTCTACTTTGGGGGCGATGCCCTGATAACGCCAGGTGTTGGTTTTACTGTCGTGTTGGTAATAGGGCAGCATGCGCCAGCCGTGATCGGCAACCAGGGTGAGTGCGTCCAGCAGATAATTAAACTCGGCCTCTGTAATAAAATAATTAAAGTTAAGGCGCACCCAGCCCGGTCTGAAGGCGGTGAAACCCTGCTCACTGGCTTTGTCGATCATAGCGCTGAGCTTTGGGGTCAGACCCAGCAAGTAGTGTCCATACGGGCCTGCACAGGAGCAGCCCCCGCGCAATTGAATACCAAATAAATCATTCATCAGTGCAGTCACAAAGCCGTAGTGCAGATCTTTGCCGTCGTGTTTTATGCGCAGGGAAAACAGGGCCAGACGGTTTTCGTCGGCGGGGCCCAGTACTTCGATATCAGGATGAGCCAGCAGGCGCTGCATCGCGCGGGTGGCGTAATTATGCTCGCGTATTTCAATTTCCTCGATGCCCACTTGTTGCTGCAATTTAAACACCAGTCCCGCGCGTATGGCTTCGACAATGCCGGGGGTGCCGCCCTCTTCGCGCTCTGCGCCCGCGGGCAGGTAGCGGTGGCCGTTGGGCGATACCCAGCTCACCGTGCCACCGCCAGGGACGGAGGGAATCCGGCGTTTAAATACGCTGCGTTTTACCACCAAAATGCCAGGCGTTCCCGGGCCGCCGATGAATTTATGGGGCGAAATAGACACCGCATCCAAAGGCGTTGCCGCGTTCATATCGATTTTGGTGTAGGGCGCTGCGGCGGCATAGTCCCAGCAGCACAGCGCGCCGTGTTGTTTTAACAGGCGCGATACCGCTGGCACATCGGTTTTTATGCCGGTGACATTGGACGCCGCGGAAAAGCTGCCGACTTTAAGGGGGCGGTCGCTGAACAGCTCCAGTTTTTTGGCCAGATCTTCGAGGCAAAGCTTTCCCCTGGCGTTTAAACACACACTGACTACGTCCGCAGCGCTTTCGCGCCAGGGGAGTTCATTGGAGTGGTGTTCATAGGGGCCGATAAAGACTACGGGGCGAGGCTGTTCGGGATCGCAGGGGCGATCCAGCTCCAGCAGTTTCAGGAGCTTGTCTACCGCTGCGGTAGCGCCGGAACCGCAAAATATCACCTGATCCTGATCGCCGGCGTTTACCGCTTTGGCGATTTCGCTGCGCGCCTGCTCGCGAAAGGCCGTGGTCTGTGCGCCGGTGGCGGAGCTGGTGGTGTGCGTATTGGCGTACCAGGGCAACACCGTATTCTGGATGTAGTCTTCTATAAAACCCAGGCTGCGTCCTGAGGCAGTGTAATCGGCGTATACCAGGGGGCGCAGGCCGAAGACGGTTAGCAGACCCCGGCCCTGGCCGATAAGTTCGTGACGAATACGATCGATAAGCGCGGTCATGTTCACCTTTCCTTTGCGTACAGGCAGCGTTAAGGCATCTATCTTAGTCAATTACAGGTGAAACATTGTGCTAATTTGTGCTTTAAGTTTCTTGTTTTAGTGAACGATTGGTTTGATAATTATAATTGTGTAGAACGCTGGTTTTTCTGTTGGGCTTGTGGATAAGATTGATATTAAACTGCTGAAAGTGTTGCAGCGCGATGCCGGTTTGTCGGTAGGGGTGTTGGCCGAGCGGGTGGGTCTGTCCAAATCTGCCTGTTGGCGGCGTCTGCAAAAGCTCGAAGAGGCTGAGGTGATTAGCGGTCGCGTCACCTTGTTGAACCCCGAGGCCTTGGGTTTAAAACTCACGGTATTTATTTCTATTCGCACCAATGCGCATAACAAGGTCTGGTCGGAGCAGTTTCGCCGGGTCGTGTTGGGCTTGCCAGGCGTGCTGGAGGTCTATCGAATGGGTGGCGATATCGACTACCTTATCAAGGCGGTGGTAGAGGATATGGTAGGATATGACGCGCTGTACCAGCGGTTGATTGAGGCTGATTTGTTTGAAGTCAGCGCGAGTTTTGTGATGGAAACCATCAAACACACCACCGAATTACCCCTGTAAGTGACTATAGGTTTTTAGCATGGTAGCAACACCCGGTAAGTCGTATATTCTGTCTTTTAAGTGCCCTGATCGCCTGGGCGTGGTAGCACGTTATTCCGGTTTGTTGCTGGAGTGCGGTGCGTTCATCACTGAAATTGCCAACTACACCGATCCCGTGAGTGAGATGTTTTTCTTGCGCTGTGTGTTTGATGATCGGGATCTCGTCGTATCGATAGAGACTTTCGCTGAGCGCTTCGCCAAACTCGCCGACGACATGGGCATGGACTATACCCTGCGCGCGGCCAGTGACAAGCCCAAGGTTCTGGTGGCGGTATCGCAGTACGATCACTGTCTAAACACCCTGCTCACCAAGTGGCACTCTGGCGCGCTGCCCGCTGAGATTGTCGGTGTCGTGAGTAATCACAAGACCTGTGAGGCGATCACGCGCTGGTACGAACTGCCTTTTTACCATTTGCCGGTCAGCGCAGCGACCAAGCCCCAACAGGAAGCGGAGTTGCTGGACATCATTGCCCGGCACGAGGTCGACCTGCTGGTGCTGGCGCGCTACATGCAAATACTGTCAGACCATGTGTGCAGCGCGCTCGAGGGCAGGGTAATCAATATTCATCATTCCTTCCTGCCGGGCTTTAAGGGCGCAAAGCCCTACCATCAGGCCTACGAGCGCGGCGTTAAAATTATCGGCGCGACCGCGCACTACGTGACCCCAGACCTGGATGAAGGCCCCATTTTGGTGCAGGAAATCAGACCGATTGACCACGCCACGTCCGTTGAGCAAATGGTGCATCTGGGCCACGATCTTGAAGCCACGGCGCTGTCCCATGCGGTGCGTCTGCACTGTGAGCAGCGCATTTTCTTAAATCGCCAGCGCACGGTGATTTTGTAGCTGTTGCCAACGAATTGGAGTTTTCGCCACTTAGTGTTTTAAGAAACACTGTACAAAGCGCTATTATGCCAGCACACGCAGCGATTGCGTTGTGATTTAGCGATTGACAAGTGGGCATCATCATGACCGATCAAGACAAGGCGGCTTTTGAGTTTGTAAGAGAACTGGCGCAAGAGCTTGCTAAAAAAGATTTCGATTTACCACCGTTTCCCGATACCGCGTTGCGGGTCAAAGAGGCGGTGTCTGACCCCGATATCTCGGTGAGTAAGTTAAGCGGTATTGTGATGTCAGAACCCAATCTCGTCGCGCGCCTGTTGATGATGGCCAATTCCGTGGCGATGCGCCGCGGGCCCATCCAGGTGACGGACACCCGCACCGCGATTTCCCGCGTGGGGCTTGATATGGTGCGCAACCTGGCGGTGTCTTTTGCGGCGCGCGAAGCGTTTCACGCCGAACCCGGTAGCCCCTTGATGCACCGTCTTGAACAGACGCGCCATCACAGTATCGAGGTTTCCGCAATTGCCTACGTGCTGGCACGGCGTTTGCGCCGCTCGGTGCGCCCCGATGAAGCGATGCTGGCGGGGCTTTTGCACGCGGTGGGCAAGTTTTATATCTTCACCCGCGTGGAGGCCTTTCCCGAGTTGTTTGGCGATGACAAGAAGTTGGAGGAGCTAACGGATCAGTGGGGAGCTGGCGTGGGTCGCGCAATTGTGGAGTCATGGGGCTTTGACGAGGCGATCTCAAAGGCCGTGGATGAGTATGATGTGCTTGAACGCGATCCTTCCAAGCCTTCTGACTTGACTGATTTTGTGTTGATGGGAAATCTCATCGCCAAGCGCGATTTTCAGATCGATCCCAAGTCCCTGGATGACCTGGCAGATGTACCTTCTCTTGCGCGTATGCGTCTGGATTTGGAAACCTTGAAAAAAGTGTTGTCGGATTCCAGCGAAGATATTGAGTCGCTGGTGCATACCATGAAGGGCTGACGCAGCCGCCTGGGTCTTTGTGCTGGCCCGGATACTATTAAACTATAAAAGGGTGATCGTAGTACTGGTGAAATATCTGGACTAGAGCCTGCAATTCCCTGCGTGTATACTGCGCGGTTTCCATCAGTATGAATGCAATATGACGCTTTCCCGTTTATTGGCGCTGTCGGTATTGGCGGTGGCGCTGATGTCGCTGGTGCCCGTGCTGGTCAAGTCCAGCTCCGCCAACGAAGTTACTATCGCGCTGGCACGCGTATGGGTGGCCGTGTTAGCGTTTTCCCCGTTCATGTGGTGGCGCGGTGGCCTGGCCACTCTCTCGCGTAAAGACTGGCTGCAACTGCTGGTTATCGGCGCGGTGTTCGCGGGACACTGGCTGACGTACTTTATCAGTATCAAATTATCCACCCCGGCGCTGGCAACCCTGGCGATTACCACATTTGGGGTGCAATACCCGTTGCTGGCTTACTTTTTCAACGGTGAGCGTTTGAACGGTTTTGAAATGCTGGCCGTTGTGTGTTGTTTTGGCGGCTGCGTTATCGTGACGCCGCAGCTCTCTTTGGCCAATGAAACCACGCTTGGCGTTTTGGTCGGCCTGCTGAGCGCTCTGCTGTACGCGAGCTTACCGCTGCTGCATCAGCGCGCGGGGCATATCAGTACACTCCCGCGCACCTGGGCGCAGTTCTTCTTTGCGATGCTGTGTTTCCTGCCCCTGTGGGCACGCTCCGAGTGGGATTTAGCACCGGGGGATTGGTATCGACTGCTGGCCTTGGGGGTTTTGTGCACCGTTATTGCGCACGGCCTGTGGGTGAAGGTGACCACCGAACTGCCAGCCCTGTATGTCAGCATGGTCTATTATTTGTATTTACCCTCGGCGATGCTCACCAGCGCCTATTTTCTGGGTGAGGAGATGACGATACGGAAA
>PDSN01000106.1 GCA_002748505.1 Gammaproteobacteria bacterium
TGAACAGCTCTTTAGCATGTTCGCCCGCTGCCATTTTAAAACCGCCACCAATCATGGACACCGCACAAATGAGCAAGTAAACCAGGGCCAGAACGCCGAACCATTGCACGGCGTGGCCGCCGGATTGCGCCGGAGCGGCCGTTGTATTTGTTGTTTCCATATTTAATAGCTCCAAGGTAGAGAAACTGAGAGAATACGCTTAAAAAATGACAGTAATATGACAATCAAGATATTCTTTCGTAGACGACATCAAGAACCCTCAACTTGCTGGTAGGTTGTGCAGATTGGGGGCTTCATCGTTTTGCTTTTATTACTATGTAAAACATACCACCGCATTACAAACAAACGGCCACACACCCGTGAAATCCGTGGCGTTGAGTCTGGCGGTAACCATCCACTGTATTACTAATCAGGGCCTTTTGATTATAACCATGAGGAATAGTAGCTGTACAGTTTCACTTGTCCGATTTATTTCGGGGCGCCTAAATTCCCCTGCTGCACCAGTTTGCTAATAGCTTGAAAAGCGTCGATATACTGGTGTTTGGACAGCTCCGGTGCGTCGTTAAAGTGCTCGTTGGCACCGAGCTTGGCTATCACCAGTTCGGTTTCCGGATTAATATAAACAAACTGGTTGTAAATACCGGAGGCGAAATAATCACCGCCGGTTTGGTGTTCGGGAATCCACCACAGATAGCCGTAACCCCAGGGTTTCAAACAATCATCGCGCAATCCGGGCTGTAAGTGTGGAGCGTGGGCTGTGGTTGCCCTCTCTAACCAGGTTTCGCTGACCAGTTGTCTGCCCTGCCACCGACCGCGCTGTAATATTAGTTGTCCAAACTTGGCGAGGTCGCGCACCGATGCGCAAAGCCCGCCCGCTGTGAGTTCTACACCGGCGCCGTCGACCAGCCAATAAGCGTTGTCCTGCGCGCCAAGGGGCTGCCACAGTTTTTCATGAAGATATTGTGACAAGGTTTTTTCCTGTTGTAACAATACCGCCACCAAACAACTGCCCGCCACCTGTGCATCCATCGAGCTATAACCACAAAAACGCCCCGGCCAACGCGCCGGGTGTTTCTGTAATTGCCGAATAAACGCCAGCGCTGGTTTATTCATGGCGAAATGTTTTTGGAAGGCGGGCATATCCGAGGGTTTGTCGTTCTCATAGTCCTCTTGGAAATCCACCGCACTGCCCATTTCCAAGCACTGGGCGAGGGTAACACCTTCGTAGCCACTGCCCTTTAAATCGCTTAAATACTTGTCGACGGGGTCGTCTAGGCTGTCAATAAGCCCCTCGTCTACGGCGATGCCAATCAGGGTGGAGGTGATGGATTTGGTTACTGAAAAACACAGTTGTACATCCCCCGCCCGCATACCCTGCTCATAGTTTTCAAACACCACCTCACCGCGGTGCAGAACCATCATGCCCGATGCGCCGGTGTCGATTAAAAACTGTTCGAGATTAAGAGTCTGCCCACCTGTGGTAAATGTTTCAGGCAGTACCAGGGTTTGCGCGCTGTCGGGCAGTGGCGTTGGCTGGGTTGACGCGGGCACGTCGCGGCAGGTGATGTATCGGTAAATGCTGCGAAAGCGCCGCGCCTTTTCGCCCTTGCGGGTTAACCGCGCCAAGGCGAACACGCGCTTTACCAGCGGCCACATCGCGAGCAACACCACCGCGCAGAGAACAAACCAGAAACCGATAAGGAATTTCAGCATAGATGTTTCCCTGCCGCCTGTCGATCAGTGTTGCAGTTCAGGTATGTCCTTAAACAGCGCCAGCGAAGCGGGGTTGGCCAGGGCATCGGTATTTTTAACCTCGCGCCCTTCCACCACATCGCGCACCGCCAGTTCCGCAATCTTGCCGCTGATGGTGCGCGGAATATCCGCCACCTGCACAATGCGTCCTGGTACATGGCGGGGTGTGGTGTTCTGGCGGATGTCACGGCGCAAGGTGTCGATTAAGGTATCGTCCAGCGTAATTCCCTCTTTGAGCACCACAAATAGCACGACGCGCACGTCATCCTGCCACTGTTGGCCAATGACCACGGAATCAACCACTGCCGGGTTTTTTTCCACCTGACGGTAAATTTCCGCCGTGCCTATGCGCACGCCACCGGGGTTTAACACCGCATCGGAACGCCCGTGAATAATCACTCCGCCATTGGCGGTTATTTCGCCGTAGTCACCGTGCGCCCAAATGTTGTCGAAGCGCTGAAAATAAGCGGCATGGAATTTTTGATGGTCAGGATCATTCCAAAAACCCAGCGGTGTGCAGGGGAAGGGTTTGACGCAGACCAGCTCGCCTTTTTCTTCGCTGACGGCTTTGCCCTGCTCGTCCCAGATCTCCACCGCCATGCCCAGCCCTGGTGCCTGGATTTCACCCATGTGTACCGGCAAAATGGGACAGCCGCCCACAAAGCAGGACAGAATATCCGTGCCCCCGGAAATACTCGACAAGCAAACATCTTGTTTGAAATCGCGGTAGACGTAGGCAAAGCTTTCGTGGGACAGCGGTGAGCCAGTGGATAAAATGCTGCGCAATTTGCTGAGTTGGTGCGTTTTGCGCGGTTTATGCCCTGCTTTTTCCAAGGCGGCGATGTATTTCGCCGAGGTGCCAAATACACTGATGTTTTCCGCATCGATTGCATCCAGCAACACCCTGCCCTCATCCGCAAAGGGTGAACCATCGAATAACACCAGCGTTGCGCCAGTCGCCAGACCACTGACTAACCAGTTCCACATCATCCAGCCACAGGTGGTGAAATAAAACAGCACGTCTTCCTCAGTTAAACCAACCTGCAACTGGTGTTCTTTTAAATGCTGAACCAGCGTGCCACCGGCACCGTGCACGATGCACTTGGGCACGCCAGTGGTGCCAGAGGAATACATAACAAACAGCGGGTGGTTAAACGGCAGGCGCGCAAACTGTATTTCCGTCGCGCTTGTATCCAGTACATCTGGCCATAATGTCGCCTTGTGAATTGCACTGATATCCGGTGCCTCGCTGACCAATGGCACAATAATCACCTGCTCCAGGCTGTCGATCTGCGCGGTAATAGCCGCCACCCGCTCCAGGGAATCACAGGTTTTGCCGTTGTAGTAATAGCCATCGGCAGCAAACAAGACCTTGGGCGCAATCTGACCAAAACGGTCTAACACGCCGGAGATACCAAAATCCGGTGAGCAGGATGACCAAAGCGCGCCGATACTGGTAGCGGCCAGCATGGCCACTACAGTCTCTTCGATGTTAGGCATAAAGCCTGCGACCCTGTCACCGGCCACCACGCCGCGTGCGCGCAAAGCCGCCGCTAATTGCGCAACTTTGAGGTATAGATCCTGATAGCTGATTTCACGGCGTTGGCCGTTTTCCAGCAGCGACACCAACGCCGGATGCGCATCGCGCCGCGCCAGCAGGTTTTCGGCATAGTTCAGCTCGACGCTGGGAAACCAGGTCGCGCCGGGAAACTTATCGCCGTCAACCAATACGGGCTGAGCATCGCCGCTATAGACGGGTTCACAAAATGTCCACAGCGCCGCCCAAAACGCATCGGGTTGGTCTACCGACCAGCGGTGCAGGGAAAAATAGTCGCCATTGAAGTCCTCGCCAGTATCGCGCTCAACCTGCGCCATAAAACGAGTAATTGGGGATTGTGCAACCTGTGCGGTGCTGGGTGTCCAAAGAGCTTCAGTCATGGTGTTTTACTGTTGTTGTCAACGATATCTCTATCATAGGGCAAAGCGGTTGTGAGTGGAACCATTGCAAAGCGCAGATATTACAGCCACAGAACTGCATGCCAAAAAAAACCCGCCTGTAAAAGCGGGTTCGGTGTGAGTAACGGCAAGCCGCGCTTACATGTTTTCGATGATTTTTTCACCAAACTCGGAACAGCTCACCAGGGTAGCGCCGTCCATCAAACGCTCGAAATCATAGGTCACAGTGCCCTGCTGAATCGCGCCGTTCATACCCTTGATAATGAGGTCAGCGGCTTCGTTCCAGCCCATGTGGCGCAGCATCATTTCCGCAGACAGAATCAGCGAACCGGGGTTTACTTTGTCCTGGCCAGCGTACTTGGGCGCGGTGCCGTGGGTCGCTTCAAACAGTGCAATGCTGTCAGACAGGTTAGCACCGGGCGCAATACCGATACCGCCAACCTGCGCCGCCAGCGCGTCAGACAGATAGTCACCGTTGAGGTTCAAGGTGGCAACAACGCTGTACTCTTTCGGGCGCGTCAATATCTGTTGCAACATGGCATCGGCGATAACGTCTTTAACGATGATGTCATTGCCTGTTTTGGGGTTTTTGATTTTCACCCAGGGGCCGCCGTCCAGCAGTTCACCACCAAACTCTTTCTGTGCCAGTTCATAGCCCCAATCGCGGAAGCCACCTTCGGTGAACTTCATGATGTTGCCTTTGTGTACCAGCGTTACCGAAGGCAGATCCTGGTCGATGGCGTATTGAATGGCCTTGCGTACCAGACGTTGCGTACCTTCAATTGATACAGGCTTGATACCGATGCCCACGTTCTGGGGGAAACGGATTTTAGTCACGCCCAGCTCATCCTGCAGGAACTTCACGAGTTTGTCCGCTTCCTCGCTGCCAGCTTCGTATTCGATACCGGCGTAAATGTCCTCTGAGTTTTCGCGGAAGATAACCATGTTGCAGTCGCCGGGGTTCTTAACCGGTGAGGGAACACCTTCAAACCAGCGCACAGGGCGCAGGCAGGTGTAGAGATCCAGCTCCTGACGCAGGGCCACGTTCAGCGAGCGGAAACCGCCGCCAACCGGTGTGGTCAGAGGGCCTTTAATGCCCACAGAGTACTCTTTGATGGCATCCAGGGTTTCAGCGGGGAACCAGTCGCCGTCATACATCTCCGCGGCTTTCTCGCCAGTGTAGATTTCCATCCAGGAAATCTTCTTGTCACCGCCGTAGGCTTTCTCTACCGCCGCATCGACCACGTCGATCATCACCGGGCTGATGTCAACACCGATGCCATCGCCTTCAATATAGGGGATAATAGGTTGGTTCGGAACTGACAGAGAGTAATCGTCATTGACAGTGATTTTTTCGCCAGTGGCAGGCACTTGGATATGCTTGTAGCCCATTGTGATCTCCATTATTGGGTAAATAAAGTAAGCACAGCCCAAGAGCTTATCGTCGGGCTGGGAATAATACCGCGCTATTGTAGCACGGCTTTTGCAATCGTCACCTGTTTCTGCACCGTCGTTTTTTAATGCGCTTAAGAGCGCGACATGAAAATGCTATGCCATTGATTTTACTAAACAAGCCCTTTCGCACCTTAAGCCAGTTCAGCGATGATCAAGGCCGACGAACGCTGGCGGACATTCTCAGCGCCCCCAATTACCGCGCCGCGGGCAGGCTGGATTACGACTCCGAGGGCCTGCTGGTGCTAACTGACAACGGCCAACTGCAACAGCAAATCGCCAATCCGCGCCACAAGCTGTGGAAAACCTACTGGGTGCAGGTAGAGGGTATCGCCGACGCAGAGGCGTTGCAGCGGCTGCGCGAGGGTGTGCTGCTAAAAGACGGCCCCACCCGCCCAGCCCGCGCAGCGCTTATCGACACGCCGGAAAAACTCTGGCCGCGCAATCCGCCAGTGCGCGAACGTAAAACCGTGCCGGATTCCTGGCTGTCCATCAGCATTTGCGAGGGGCGCAACCGACAGGTGCGGCGCATGACGGCGGCGGTTGGCCTGCCCACTCTGCGCCTTATTCGCGTAAGTGTTGGCGCCTGGCAGCTGGGGGATTTGCAACCGGGGCAATGGCGTACAGAAACCGTCACCACGCCGCCGGTGAAACCGCATATCACCGTTGCCACGGTTGTGGAACGCGATGATCAGTATTTGCTGGTCAAGGAGCGCGATAAACAGAGCGGGAAGATTGTCTACAATCAACCCGCCGGACACCTGGAACCAGGCGAATCCATTATCGAAGCCGCGCTGCGCGAAACCCTGGAGGAAACCGGCTTTCAGGTTGAACTGTCAGGTCTGCTGGGACTGACACTCTATACCGCACCCAGCAACGGCGTAACCTACTACCGCCAGTGTTTCCTGGCAAAGCCCGTAACACAGCTTGAAAACGCCGTGCTCGATCCCGATATCATCAGCGCCCAGTGGTACGCTTACGATGACATTTTGGCGCTATCTGATAGAATGCGCAGTCCGCTGGTATTAGAGGCCATCGCGTGGCATCGCGCAGGCCGGTGTTATCCATTGACAATATTTGACGCTTCACCATGACTTCAAATTCGCCAAAAGTCATCGTCGGCATGTCCGGCGGTGTTGATTCTTCCGTCGCTGCCCTGCTCCTGCAACAACAGGGCTATGAGGTGGAAGGTTTGTTTATGAAAAACTGGGACGAAGACGACGGCACCGAGTATTGCACCGCCAAACAGGACTACGCCGACGCCCAGGCGGTGGCCGATAAACTGGGCATTGTGCTGCACGGTGCGAACTTCGCCGCCGAGTATTGGGATAATGTCTTCGAGCATTTTTTAAGTGAATACCGCGCCGGTAGAACGCCCAATCCCGATATTTTGTGCAACCGGGAAATCAAATTCCGCGCCTTTTTAGATTACGCTCTGCTACTGGGCGCAGACCTTATCGCCACCGGCCACTATGTGCGCCGGGGCGAACACCAGGGCAAAGCCACCTTATTAAAAGGGCTGGATAACAACAAAGACCAAAGCTATTTCCTGCACGCGGTGGGTCATAAGGAACTTGCGCGCACCCTGTTTCCGGTGGGCGAACTGGAAAAACCGGCGGTTCGCGCCCTGGCGGCAAAACACGAACTGGTAACCTCAGACAAGAAAGACTCCACAGGCATTTGCTTTATCGGTGAGCGCCGTTTCAGCGACTTTCTAAAGCAATACCTGCCCGCCCAACCGGGAGTGATCGAAAGCCTGGACGGGCAAGTGCTGGGACAGCACCAGGGCTTGATGTATCACACTATCGGCCAGCGTCAGGGTCTGGGCATTGGTGGCAGAGTCGATGCGGGGGATGCGCCCTGGTACGTGGTCGATAAAGACCTGGACCGCAATGTTCTATTGGTGGCCCAGGGCAATGACCACCCCGCCCTGTTTAAATCCGAATTGCGCATCGGGCAGAGTTTTTGGATAGACGGGCACAGCCCATCCGAAGCCTTTGCCTGCCAGGCAAAAATTCGTTATCGCCAAAACGATCAAGCCTGCACCCTAACACCCAGTGACCAGGGTTTTGTGGTTCGCTTTGCACAGCCACAACGCGCGGTCACGCCGGGGCAATCAGCGGTTTTTTATTTGGGTGATCGCTGCCTTGGCGGAGGCATTATCGAAGCATGACGAAATCGCTTAACGACCAGGCCATCGCCCTCGCCGGTGTTGCCCAGGCCGCCGGTATGATTCACGAGGTGGCAACGCGGGGGCATTATCCCAGAGACACCCTGCAAACCCTGGTTAATTCCCTGTTTTGTTTTGACGCCGACAGCGCCGCTGATGTCTACGGCGGCACGCAAAACCTTCGCGAAGGTTTTACCCTGCTGCACCGTATTCTACAGGGCAGGCCCGGCCAAGAAATGCCGGTACGCTATTTTTTATCCATGTTGCATTTGCAAAAGCACTTTGCCAAAAACCAGCAAATGATGGACACGGTGCGCAAGCGTTTGCAACACAGTCAGCGGCAGATGGATCATTTTACTGAGTCCAGTGAAGCGGTCTGCCGCGCTATTGACGGCATTTATCAGGATACCTTCAGCCAGCTCGGTTTCAGAGTACAGGTGCGCGGCGAGGAGCGTTTTTTAGGCAACCCTGACAATGCCGCCATTGTGCGCACCGGTTTACTTGCCGGGGTTCGCTCGGCCATGTTGTGGCGACAATCCGGCGGCTCACGTATGACCTTACTTTTTAAACGCAAACGTTTACTCAAGCGCATAGACGAACTGCAAATTCAGGCGCATTAATTCAGGAGAAAACCATGACCCTATCAGCACTTAACGCGGTGTCCCCTATCGATGGCCGCTACCACAGTAAAACCGCGATGCTTGGCGATATTTACAGCGAGTACGGCCTGATAAAGCGCCGTGTTCTGGTGGAAGTGCGCTGGTTGCAAGCGCTGGCGGCACACGAAGGTGTTGCTGAGGTGCCCAGTTTGTCGGCGAACGCTAATGCGGAACTCGATGCCATTGCCAGTCAGTTCAGTCTTGAAGATGCACAAAAAGTAAAAGACGAAGAAGCCGAGACCAACCACGATGTAAAGGCGGTGGAGTATTTTATTAAAAAGAAAATAAAAAATAATGCTGAATTAAATGCGGTGTCAGAATTTGTGCATTTTGCCTGCACCTCAGAAGATATCAACAACCTCTCCCACGCCTTGATGCTAAAAGACGGCGTATACAAGGTGACCCTGCCCGCCATGGAACGCATCGTTGCCGCTATTGCCGCGCTTGCCAAAGAACACGCGGCACTGCCCATGCTATCTCGCACTCACGGCCAAACCGCCAGCCCCACTACACTGGGCAAAGAGCTGGCAAACGTAGTGGCGCGCTTAAACCGTCAGATTACACAAATCAAGTCGGTAGAGTTTTTGGGCAAAATCAACGGCGCAGTGGGCAACTACAACGCCCATTTATCCGCCTACCCCGACATAGACTGGGCGGCCCACGCCGAACACTTTGTCACCAGCCTGGGCCTTAGTTTCAACCCCTATACCACCCAGATCGAGCCCCACGACTATATGGCCGAACTGTTCGATGCCATCGCCCGCTTCAACACCGTGTTGATCGACTTTTGCCGCGACGTCTGGGCGTATATCTCTCTTGGTTATTTCAAGCAAAAGACCATTGCCGGCGAAGTCGGTTCGTCAACCATGCCCCACAAAGTCAACCCCATTGATTTTGAAAATGCCGAAGGTAATTTGGGCCTTGCCAATGCGGTGTTTAACCACTTGGCCGCGAAACTCCCCATCAGCCGCTGGCAACGCGATTTAACCGACTCCACCGTGCTGCGCAATATGGGCGTGGGCATGGGCTATGGCCAAATTGCCTATGAATCCGCCCTTAAAGGCATCGGCAAACTGGAAGTGAACCCCGCGCGTTTGGCCCAAGACCTGGACGCGAGCTGGGAAGTGCTCGCCGAGCCCATTCAAACCGTCATGCGTCGCTATGGCATAGAAAAACCCTACGAGAAACTCAAGGACCTGACCCGCGGCCAGGCCATGACCCGGGAAACCTTGAGCGCGTTTATCCAAGCCCTGGAATTACCCGAGCAGGCCAAACAAGACCTCCTCGCCCTGCGCCCGGAGACCTATATTGGCACAGCGGCGGATCTGGCCAAGCGGATATAAACGGCTTGACTCACTTACCATGGCCGAATACCATTATGTACCAATATCTGATATCCAGGGCGGCAGTATGAAAAAAAACACCAGTATGACGCTCGGCGAGCATTTCGATGGCTTCATTGCGCAACAAATCGCTGAAGGCCGTTATGCTTCTGCCAGCGAAGTCGTCAGAGCAGGACTTAGGTTACTTGAGGACAATGAGCGTAAAATAGCGACGCTCAGGCGCCTGCTTGAAGAGGGCGAGCAAAGTGGCAGGGTCGAATATAGCTACGAAAGTTTTATGCGTGAATTGGATGACGAGCTTGATTGATGGGTACATTTACCCTCTCGAAAAAAGCTAACGCGGACTTAAAATCCATTGCTGCCTACACCCAGCGCAAGTGGGGCAAAGAGAAACGTAGGGTTTATTTGCGGCAGTTTGACGATAGCTTTCACATACTAGCCGCTTCTCCCAATTTAGGAGTGCGGTGTGATTTTATTAAACCGGGTTATCGAAAATTCCCTGTTACCAGCCACCTGGTTTTCTATAAAACTATTTCTTCTGCGCAAATAGAGATAATTCGTATTGTCCACAAACGTATGGATGCTAAATCTCAACTCACCACCCCATGACGGAGTATTAACCGTGGTGAAAGGAAGGCATTGTTTGACTATCAGCCTGTTGAAAAAACCTCAGCCGGCACAATACCGCGTTAAAAACGACCTCAAAATGCTCATTTACTACGTGTAAACTCCGCTTTTTCGGTCATTTTT
>PDSN01000233.1 GCA_002748505.1 Gammaproteobacteria bacterium
CCTGCCGCAAAGCCTCCAGGCGGACAGCTTGCAAGGCGCCCGGCTCGCTTTTCTCAGCAACACCAATCACTGCCCATCGCGCACAAGGCGCACATAAGAGCCATAGCTCCTAATGCCTTCGTGATCACCGCCGTTACCGAAAAAAACGGTCCATGCGCGGCTGCCATCGCTGGCGTGCGGCGAAGACGACCAACTCCCACCCCCGGCCGTGTTAAGAAACACCGCGGTATTAATGGCGGGGCCGTGGCATCTTTGTTCCACAATGGAGCTTAGCTCTTTGATGTTGGGCAGGCGCCAGTCGGTATAACCCGCAAAGGTGCTGTCCGTAGCAGCCTGAAGCGCCGCCTCCCAGGTGTAGGGGGTTGCAGCACCACTGCAATTGCTGCCTGTCTGCCCTAAGCTGCAACGCTGCCAGATCAGCCCGGTGACCTTATCCGTTACCAAACCGTTAGCGGCATCGACAATGAAGCGATCATCTGGCGTAGTGGCTTGTATATTGGCGTTGCACACTGCCCATGCACTGCTGTGCGCCAACATTGAAAAGGTCAACAGCCAATATATCATTTTCATTGTGTTCTCCTATTGAAAGCGCTCTTATTACCGCCAATCACAGCCCGCCACGCACGAGACGCACAGAATAGTCAGCGCTCTTGTAGTCGCCAAAATCACCGCCAGCGCCGAAATCGATACCCCATGCCTGGTTGCTGAAAACCGCGTGCGGTGACGACGACCAATAATAACTATTTCTCGTGTTAGGAAAGTAATCCGCATCGATTGCCGGATTATTTCTGGACAAATTCGCTATGGACCTCAGCTCCCGCCTGCTGGGCAGGCGCCAATCATTTGCCCCGCACCAACCAGCGGCGTTCACGCTATCGACAAAGGCCTGCGTATTTGCGCCACCGTTTTCAGTGCCAGCGTCTCCAGCATTATTGCTACTGTCGGTACTGTACCAGGTGTACAGATTATCTTTATCGTGCAGACCGCCATCGTCGGTTTTGACTTCCCACACCAGCCCCGTCACGTTATCGCGCACACAGTTCCAACTGGTAGCGCTGGCAGGCAGGTCGTCGCCGCTGGCATCGAGCTTGGTGAAATCAAAACCGGCGTGACCGGCTCCCGCTTTCAC
>PDSN01000107.1 GCA_002748505.1 Gammaproteobacteria bacterium
GTGCCCAGATCAATCGGTTTCACTTCATACAGACTACCGCCCGCTTTGCCCTTGCTACGCGGCGTTCTTACTGCGTCATAAATAAACGCCTGACTCATGCTTATCTCCTGAGGCTCATGCTAAAAAGACCTACAGCATGACCATGCCACCCGCTTTACTCAATGACGGAGAGGTGGAGAAAAATTGACAGGAAGTGACAAGTCTCAGAAACCATCGCGGGCTATGCTCAACCCGGATATTTCACCGGTAAATGAAATTTTCGGATTAAAGCCGCGACGGCATAAATTGGCCGAAGGCGGAGCCGTCGACCAGAGATAGCTTTACGCCGAGCGTTTTGCCGGAGCTTTAGCTGCGCTTTTTTTCGCGCGGGGTTTGCGCGGGCGCTTTTTGCTCGGGGTAGTTTTTACCGGCGGAGGTCGCCTGCGCGACGCGCGGGGTTTGTCGGCCTCGCCACCACTTTGCTCAAAGCCTTGTAAAATTTCATCCAGGGTTCGACTGTCCAACTCACCCCAGGCAGAGAGCTCCCCTTCACGCAACAGCGCCATCAGTTCTTTTTCTGACAGGTGTGATAACAACTTGGCAGGGTTGAACCACCGAAAGCGCGGCAGGATATTAATATCGCCAGTGTACTCCTGATCCAATAGGGCGTGTACGCTGTTAATCACCATATTGACACGCGGCCATTTCTCCCCGTCGCGCTGCGCAAGGCGCTGGTAAAATCCCAAAACCTCGCGCCCCATGCCCACACCCAGACCCGCCAAAGCAGAGCGCAAACCCGACAGGCGTGAACGGGGTGCGGCGTTGCTGCTCAAAAACGGAATCACCACGGGGTTGACCATGCTCACAATGTAGTGATTGGTGCTGTAGAGACGCGACAGACGCTTGGCGGGTAAATCATCGGCAATGGAGCCGTCCACCCAGCGCCGCGATGGCAAATAGGGCTGCGCTTCACCGTGGGCGTTTTTGGCCATCAACATCACCGGGGGGAACACGCCCGGCACCGCACAAGATGCCATCACCGCCGAGCGAACATAGACGTTGGGCGAGGTAATGGCATTTAACAGACGCGAGCGCTGTTGCGGCTCCGCTGGCGCAACCGACATACTGATTTGCCGACCGGTTTTTGCGTAGGCTTCCTGAAAGGTCAAATTGGGAATCAGGCGCTTGATCATGCGCTCTAAGTCACCCACGTCAATTTGTGAGGAGCGCCCCGATAACAGGCGCGTTAACGCAGAGGCTTCTTCTCTCGCCTCATCGAGCAGCGCGGCGGGCTGATAAAAACGTTTGAGTTGCCGGTCGCTATGGGTGCCCACCAGCGCCGCCATGATGGAACCGGCACTGGAGCCTGAAATCACTGTGGGCAGTACATTTCTCTCCAGCATTGCCTTGACCACGCCCAAGTGATAAAAACCAAGCGCTCCGCCGCCACTTAACATCAGACCCGTGCGACCAAAACACACGTTAATGCGATAGAAAAAATCCAGTTTTTCCTGCAGGGGAATCACACTGGTATCGAGTTCTGCCAACAACTTCAGCGCATCGTCAACTTCGTGGATGTACGCCTCAATCAGATTTTTCGTGCCATATTTTGCACGCGAGTACAGAGCGGGGTTGCCCATACCGGCGATATTTCCGTGAATACCCTCGTTAATGGTGTATAACAAACCCTGATAATCGCGCTTGGCGCGCAGGCTGCGCAGCTTGTCCAGGCGCAGACGAATCTGGCCGTAGTCGTACAGCGTGGTTTGATCTACTTGTCGCCACCGCGCCATGCCCGACAGCTCGTCATGCTTGCGCGCCGCCTCCTTCCAAGCGTCGTAGTCATTGGCGCTATCCATTTGTTTTTCAAGTTGTTTTAAGCGGCGTCTGTTCAACATAAGGAGATCCAATGTGCATTCAATACACAAGCATACTGCAAATTGCGATAAAGCCCAACACGGGCGCAGCTGTGCTACAATGCCACGCTTTTACACGGGCGTGGGAACGGCTGTCCTTTACCGTCAAATTCCACGGGCAAACCACCGAGGCGTTGTATGCGAGCATACTTTATTGCAATCCTCCTGCTGCTGCTGATCTTCGGCACGGTGGGCGGGCTTTTCTACCGCAACATACAGGCAATGAGTGGCAATGGGGGGCCACCACCGCCCACTGTGATTGAAATCGGTGAAGTCAGCACCGCCAGCCTCCCCAATCAATTACAAGCGGTGGGCTCGCTGCGCGCCCGCCAAGGCGCAGCTCTCACCGCGGAGGAGAGCGGCACCATCACCCGCATTGACTTTAAAGCCGGTGACACCGTGCAACGAGGCGCATTGCTGCTAACCCTGAACGACAATACCGAGCAGGCCGCCCTCGCCCAGCAGCGCGCCAACGTGAAACTCAGCCGCCTTCAATTTGACCGCGACGCGCGATTGCTCGAAAAACGCAGTATTTCGCAAACGCAGTTTGACCAGAGCCAAGCCGCGCTCGACGCCGCTATCGCCCGGGAACAACAGGCGGAGGCCGCACTTGAGAAAAAACGGGTGCGCGCACCATTTAGCGGCACCATCGGTATTACCAATCTAAAAGTGGGCGACTACCTCAATACGGGCGCCGAGATTGCCAAGCTGGAGGATACCCGAACCCTGGAAGCTCTATTTACTGTACCCGCGCGCTACTACCCCAAGCTTGCGTTGGGGCAGCGCGTCGCGGTGCGGGTGGAAGCAAGCGATGAGACTTTTTACGGACACATTACCGCCATTGACAACGGCGCGGATGCCGCCACTGGTGGTCTCGCCCTGCGCGCGGAACTAAAGGGCAACAAAGTGCTGCTGCCGGGGATGTTTGCAAACCTGACCATTGACCTCGGCGAAGCCATCGAACGCCTCGTCGTACCCGAAACGGCCATTACCTATTCGCTACACGGCAACACCGCATGGGTTATCAGTCAAAATGACGAGGGGCATTTGATCGCCAAGCCGCAAATTGTCAAAACCGGATTGAGTCGCGATGGCCACACAATTGTCATGCAAGGATTACAGGCAGGGCAAGAGATCGCCATTGCCGGACAAAATAAACTCTATCCCGGCGTGCTGGTGAGCGGCGCATCCAAAGCGACACCTGATGAGACCGACCAAGGCGCGGCAACAGCAGAAAAGGCCACACCATGAGATTTACCGACGTGTTTATCAAGCGTCCCGTGTGGGCGCTGGTAATCAGCGCCTTTATCGTCCTGTTGGGGCTGCAGGCAGCCAGCAAATTGTCGCTGCGGGAATTTCCCGAGCTTGAGCGCAGCGTGATAAACGTGCTGACGATCTACCCCGGCGCCAGTGCAGATACCGTGCAGGCCCTGGTCACCACCCCCTTACAGACCACCATCGCCGGCGCCAAAGGCATTGACTATATCACTTCGAACAGCAACCCCAGCATGTCGGAAATCACCGTGCATGTGCGCCTTGGGGAAAACAGCTCTGATGCGCTCTCGGAAGTGATCGCCAAGGTTAACGAAGCGCGTGCGGAACTGCCCCGACAGGTTGAAGACCCCATTATCAGTAATTCCAGCGGCGGCGATGCGCTGGTGTATATTTCTTTTTACAGCGATCAAATGAGCATTCCGCAAATCAGCGATTTTATGGTGCGCGCGGTGCAGCCGGAACTGGCCACATTGAAAGGCGTGGGCAAGGCGGAAATTCTCGGCAGTAATTTTCTATCCATGCGGGTCTGGCTGGACCCCATGAAAATGGCAGCGCTTGGGGTAACCGCTGGCGATGCCCTTGCAGCGCTCAATCGCGACAATGTGATCGCCACCGCTGGTGCGGTGCAAAGCTCGCTGGTGCGCGCCACCGTCAACCCGCAAACCGATCTGCAAACCGCGCAGGATTTCGCGCGTGTTCTAGTGCGCAAAGAAGGCGACAATAAGGTCTATCTCGGCGATATCGCCACCATCGGCATGGGCAGCGAAAACACGGAATTTCGCGCGTTTTCCAGCGGTCGCGATTCGGTGTTTATGGGCGTTACCCCAGCACCCGGTGCCAATCCACTAAAGGTTGCGGAATCCGTACGCAACACCTTGGACAGTTTAAGAAAAGACATGCCCGCCGATCTGCACGCGGATCTCGACTGGGACGGTTCAGTGCCAATTCAGGCGGCGCTGGAAGAAGTCTTGATGACACTGCTTGAGGCAGGCGTGATCGTGGTGTTAGTCATTTATCTATTCCTGGGCTCACTGCGCGTGGTGTTAATGCCGCTGGTGGCAATTCCCCTGTCCCTGATCGGCGTGCTGTTTATCATGCTGAACCTCGGCTTCAGCATCAATCTGCTAACCCTGCTGGCCATGGTCATTGCTATCGGACTGGTGGTGGACGATGCCATTGTGGTGGTCGAAAATGTGCACCGGCATATCGAGCGAGGGGCAACGCCAATGCAGGCCGCACTGATTGGCGCCCGCGAAGTGGCGATGCCCGTTATCGCCATGACCCTGACCCTCGCTGCGGTATTTGCGCCTATCGGTTTTATGGGCGGTCTTACCGGCGCGCTGTTTACCGAATTCGCGCTCACCTTAGCGGGCGCGGTGATTGTCTCCGGCGTGGTTGCACTCACCTTAAGCCCCATGCTGGCCTCGCGAGTGCTCACCGAACACGACCAGCAGGGACGATTTGCCACATGGCTGGACCAACGCTTTGCACAACTGGTCAATGCCTACGGTAAAGTGCTCAAACACTGTCTCGCCAACCGCGGCGCGGTATTACTGTTCGCCCTGGTCATTGCCATAAGCCTGCCCGCCTTGTTTGTACTGACCTGGAAGGAACTCGCCCCCGAGGAGGATTCCGGCGCACTGTATGTAGTGGCCTCCAGCCCTAGTTACGCAAATCTCGATTACATCAACAATGTCCTGGACGATGTGGTCAAGCAGTGGCAAACCATTGAAGAGATCGATCGCTCCTGGCAAGTGGGTTCACCCAATTTTAATTTTGGCGGTCTAATGATGCTGCCCTGGGAACAGCGCAATCGCACGCAACAGGAAGTGCAGGTGGAATTGCAGGCCAAGCTCGCGCAAATTCCCACGGCGGATGTGTTCACCTTTGGCCCCCCGCCGCTGCCGGGTTCTGACGCGGGCCTGCCACTGAATTTTGTGATCGGCACCACCAAAAACTACGCCCGCCTGTTGCAAGTAAGCGATCAGGTCTTACAGGCTGCACGCGAATCGGGCTTGTTTATTTTTATCAACCAATCCTTGCAGTTTTCTCGTCCGGAAATTGAGGTCGACATCAACCGGCCCTTGGCGGCGCAACTCGGCGTATCGGTCAGTGCCATCGGGGAGGTACTTGCAGTGATGCTCGGTGAAGCGGAAGTAAATCGCTTCACACAGGAGGGACGCAGCTATAAAGTCATCCCCCAGGCGGCGCAGAATTTTCGCCTGACCAACGATCAACTGGGACAGTATTATGTGCGCTCTGACAGTGGCAAGCTGGTATCCCTGGATACGCTGATTACGCTGCGCACCACGGTAAAACCCAGTGCGCTGACCCAGTTTCAGCAAATGAACAGCACCACCTTACAGGGCATGATGATGCCACCCAACACCATTGCCACGGGTCACGCATTCTTAAAGGCAGAGCTGGCCAAAGCTGCGCCGGCGGGTTTTCGCGCGGGTTACACCGGCGCATCGCGGCGCTATGAACAGGAAGCCAACACCTTCCCCTTATTGTTCGCTTCGTCCATGCTGGTGATTTTTTTGGTGCTGGCGCTGCAGTTCAACAGCTTCAGAGACCCTTTGATTGTGTTGGTAACCGTGCCCCTGTCAATTTTTGGCGCGATGGTGCCACTGGTTTTGGGCGTGACGACCCTTAACATCTACACCCAGGTTGGCCTGCTCACTTTGATCGGGCTTATCAGTAAACACGGTATTCTCATCGTGGATTTTGCCAACAACGCCCAGCGCGAAGGTTTGGACCGCGACGACGCCATCATCCGCGCCGCCGCCCTGCGTCTGCGCCCTATTCTAATGACTACCTTTGCCACAGTGCTCGGCGTGCTGCCACTGCTCACCGCCAGCGGCGCCGGCGCCAACAGCCGCTTCGGTATTGGCCTGGTGATCACCTGCGGCATGTTGGTGGGCACACTGTTTACCTTATTTGTGGTGCCAGTGCTGTACCGCGCGCTCAGCTCGACACACCGTAATAAACTAATCCGAACGCGTACCACCGCGGTACTCATCAGCCAGGTATTTTTTATACAGTTTGCCGTTGTCTCCGCGCGGCAGGTTTTCCTTAAAGTCCAGCGAACGCGGAAGTTTGATATGGGACAGACGCTCGCGCAGCCATTCCATGATTTCGATGGCGACTTCATCCGTGGCATCCGCCCAGTTTTGGGGTTGAACCACGGCCTTCACTGCCTCGCCGAATTCCTCATGGGGCACACCGAAGACGGCGACATCGGCAATCTTGGGATGAGTGATAAGCAGGTTTTCAATTTCCTGGGGATAAATATTCACGCCGCCGGAAATAATCGTAAAATCCTTGCGGTCGGTAAGGTATAAAAACCCGTCCTCATCCACATAACCAATGTCCCCGGTGGTCGCCCAGCCTTTGTCGTTGTAGGCCTGGCGGGTTTTTTCCGGTTCTTTGTGGTAGCTGAATTTGGCGTTGCCGCCGAAATACACGGTGCCAGTTTCACCGGCGGGTAATTCATGGCCCTGATCGTCCAGAATGTGCAGCTCCCCAATCAGAGCAGGCCCTACCGAGCCCTTGTGCGTGAGCCAGGCAGCGGAGTCGATCATGGTCAGCCCCACGCCTTCACTGGCGGCGTAGTACTCCACGATGACTTCACCCCACCAGTCGATCATTTGTTCTTTTACGTCTACGGGACAGGGCGCGGCGGCGTGGATAGCGTATTGCATGGAGCTGAGATCGTATTTTGCACGCACCTCTTCGGGCAGCTTTAACATGCGCACGAACATAATCGGCACCCACTGACTGTGGGTGACGCGGTGCTCTTCAATCAGTTTTAGCGCTTGCTCTGCTTCGAATTGTTTCATTACCACCACTGTGCCGCCCTGATACAGCGCCAGCATGGAATAGTGCAATGGCGCAGCGTGGTACAGTGGCGCGGGTGAAAGGTATACGGTTTCTTCACCGAAACCAAACGCCACACCCAGTGAACCTGCCAGCGCGTGTGGCGTGTGAACGTCGTCATCCTCCGGCGGCACAAACACCCCCTTGGGCTGACCGGTAGTACCCGAAGAGTACAACATGGCAACGCCGTTCGCCTGGTCGTCGATGGGGCTGGTCGGC
>PDSN01000108.1 GCA_002748505.1 Gammaproteobacteria bacterium
GAAGTCATTTTTATTCGGCGCGTCCATGCGCCTCACCCCTGCGGGGCTATCGTGAAATTTCTTTCCCGAAGAAATTTTTTCGAAAAACCATTTAGGTATTGTTTGTATATTTCTTTTGTCTGGCGGTCACGACATAACTTGTTGATATTAAAAAGCTAATAGAAGACTCTCCGCCGTACTGGTGAATTATCCGGGTTAGCCCACGGTGAAATCACCAGCGGCGAAGTGGGTTACATTCCGTTTACTGGTGAAACATATCCGAGCAAGTAGCCTTTTGAAAAAGCCTCAGGCGAGTGCAAGACAAGGCAAAAATGACCGAAAAAGCGGAGTTTACACGTAGTAAATGAGCATTTTGAGGTCATTTTTAACGCAGTATTGTGCCGACTGAGGGTTTTTCAAGAGGTTACTAGGCCCGCCGCAGAAACAAAAACCCTACCAGCGCACACACCACAATGGGGGTCAGCACGGCCCAAAGCGGCGAAAAACCGTAGACGAGACTCGCAGGCCCCGACTGGCAATGCCGACCGGCTGGAATAACTTGCGCCACAGGGCGAGGCGATAGTCGTCGCTATCCAGCCCCTGCTCTTCCAGATAGCGGCTGTAGACGTACAAATCCTCGATAGACAGGGACTGGGGCGGCAGCACCAGAATACTCAACAACGCCGGTGTCAGATGCGTGTCCCAACGCAGGGTGGTTTGCGTACTGCTGGTGGCCTGCCAACTGGTATAGTGCGCCTGGGAGACATTTTCCAACAACCAGTGATCGCGCTGATAGCTGCCGCGTTTGGCACTGAGAGTGGAGAGCAGCTTGCCCTTAGGGTTAAAACGGTACAGCTCGACGCCGTGCACGACGCCGCCAGGCTCCACCGCATTAAAACGCATATACGTATTGCCTTCACGATTCCACAGTCCATAGGTGGTGCGCGCACCCTCGTGACCACTGATAGCCACCGCGCGCTGGCTCTCGGCGAGCTGCTCAAGCCTCGGCGCCAGGTATTCTCCGATCAGGGCGGAAACCACCACCAATAACAGGGCGGGCTGCATGCTCGCCCACACCAGGCGCAAGGTGGAAACACCCGAGGCGCGCATCACCACCAGCTCGCTGGAACTCGCCAATTGCCCCAAACCCAATAGACACCCAATCAAGCCGGCAAACGGCACATACTCGTAAAATCGCGCCGGAATGGTCAGGCCAACGTATTGCAGCACATGCACAAAGGTGTAGGACTTGGAAATATCTTCGGATTCATCAATCAAAGCGCTCAAGGCGTCAATACCCAGCAGCACCGCCAACACCACCAAGATCGCTGACAACACGGTTTTTCCGACATAGGCATCAAGCTGCTTCACGGGCGACTCCTCGTTGGTAACGACGTGCGCGCCGTTGTTGCGACCAGCTCGGGTAATTCAACAAAAGCAGCGCCACCAGCAAAGCCACTATATGCACCCACCATATGCCGGGCACAGCGGCTGCACCATCTTCCAGCGCCGCTCGCATCTTGGTCAAACCCAGCAAATACAATAAATACAACAGCAGCGCAGGTACTAAATTCACATAGCGCCCCCGGCGATGGCTGGTGCGACTGAGCGACACAGCCAGCAGCGCCACAATGGGCACCATCAGCGGCATGGACAAACGCCACTGCAAAGCCGCCACATCCTCAGGCGCATCGGAGCGCAGGAGCTGGCTTGTCGGCCTGCCGTCGGCTGGCGCGGCATCGCGAATGCCATCTTCCGGTTCGGGAATCAATTGCCCAAACCGTTCAAAACGGGTCATGCGATAATCGGGCTGACCGGGTGTACCCTCGTAATGGTAGCCTTTGCTCAGCTCCAAATAGCGCGCCCGGGACTCGGGATCCAGGGTAATTTCCCCCTGCGCGGCAACGGTCACCATGGGCTGGGCATCCTTCCCGGGGCGCGGCGGCTGCGCTATAAACACATGGCCCAGGCTGCCCCGCTCGCCATTGACATCCTGTGCATAGATCACCACCTTCGAGCCACCGCGCTTTTGGAAACGCCCAGCAGTCATCGCACCTAAGCCGTGCGCCGCATCCGGGTCATTCAACAGAGCCTCGGAGCGCGCCGCACCCAATGGGCTTAAATACAGGCTGAACGATGCCACCACCGCCATCACAATGCATGCGGGAACCAGAGTATAACGCGCGATGCGACCAAGGCTGATGCCGCAGGCCTCCATCACCACCATTTCGCTCTCCACGTACAAACGCCCATACGCCATCAGCACTCCGATAAACAGTGCCAAGGGCACAATCAATTCCAAAAAACCCGGCAGGCGATACAGCATTACCGGCAATAGAATGTCCGATGCCAGATCCCCCACCGCAGCCTGGGCGAGATATTTAACAAAGCGACCACTAAAAATCACCACCAGCAACACGGCCGAAATGGCCAGCGTGTGCAGCAGTACGTCGCGATTGAGATAACGCAGAATTTTCATGGGCATGTATTTTGTTTTTCGATGCGCAACATCATACACTAGACGGGTTAAAGCCTATTAGGAAAAAAAACATGTCTCATATCGAATTTACCACTCGCAGTATCAAACAGGCAGCCAAAAACCCTACAGATTGTGCCATTATCACTCTCGGCAGTGATTTGAAACTCGACAATACCTGTGCCCAACTCAATGACGCCAGCGATGGCGCAATCAAAAAACTGTTGGCGCTTGGCGATTTCAAGGGCAAGCCCGGAGATGTAAAAATACTCAACGGCGGTGGCCGCTGCAAACGTATTATGCTGGTGGGCTCAGGCAGAGACGGTGTTAGCAATGAAGCCGCAACCCGCAGGGTCATTCAGGCGATTTACAAGGCACTCAACGGCACCTCCGTCACTTCGGCGACTTTACACCTTGGCGGCTTTTCCGGCGATAAAAGCGAATACGCTGCATTTTGCACCGCTTTGGCGCGCGATTTGACCAGCGCCAGCTACCGCTACACCAAAACCGTCAGCAAACCAAAAGCACCGCTTGCACTTAAAAAACTCACCGTAAATATCAGCAACACCCTGTCAAGCAGCAAGGCGCAGGCGGCGTTGGACATAGGCGCCGCGCAAGGCAAAGGCATCAATTTCGCGAAAGAGCTCGCCAATCTACCCGGCAATGAATGCACGCCCACCCACCTCGCCAACGAAGCCAAGGCAATGGCGAAACAACACCCCAGGCTCAGCACAAAAATTCTCAACGAAAACCGTATGCGTCAGCTCGGCATGCACTCTCTGCTCTCAGTCACTGCTGGCACCGATGAGCCTGCCAAGTTTATCATCATGGAATACAAAGGCGGCAAGGCGCGACAAAAACCCATAGTTCTGGTGGGTAAAGGCATCACCTTCGACTCCGGCGGTATCTCCCTGAAGCCCGGCGCCAAAATGGACGAAATGAAGTTCGACATGGGCGGTGCGGCCAGCGTCTTTGGCACCATGCGCGCGCTGCTTGAACTGAACCTGAACATCAATGTAGTTGCACTGATCGCCGCAGCAGAAAACATGCCCTCTGGCAAGGCCACCAAACCCGGTGATGTGGTAACCAGTATGTCTGGCCAGACCATCGAGATACTCAACACTGACGCCGAAGGTCGTCTGGTGCTGTGCGATGCACTGACCTACGCCGAACGCTACAAACCCGCTGCGGTCATTGATGTCGCCACCCTAACCGGCGCCTGTGTGGTGGCTCTGGGTCATCAGGCCACCGGCCTTTACGCCAATGAAGACAAACTCGCCGAGCAACTGCTGGCCGCCGGCGAAAAGACTTATGATCGCGCCTGGCGTATGCCTCTGTGGGACGAGTACCAAAACCAGCTCGATTCCAACTTTGCCGACATCGCCAATATCGGCGGCCCCACCGCGGGCAGCGTCACCGCCGCCTGCTTCCTGTCGCGCTTTACCAAAAACTACGATTGGGCGCATCTGGATATTGCCGGCAGCGCCTGGAAGTCCGCTCCCAAAGGCGCCAGCGGTCGCCCCGTCGGCCTGTTGACACGATTTTTGATGGATAGGGAGAATGACTAGAGTCGGCTTTTACGTGCATCGTTCGGCGGATGAAGCCGAGCGCCTGCGCGTAGCGGCGAAGTTAGCTGAAAAAGCGCGCCAGCACGGTCACAGGGTGTACATTCACACCCCGGATCGGGCGCTGGCGCAACATATGGACGAACTGCTGTGGTCTTTCAAACCCAGCAGTTTTCTGCCCCACGGGCTACACGGCAGTGGCGACGACCAGGATATCGCGATCGGTTTCAGCCAGGAAGTGAACGACCACAACGATTTTCTGATTAACCTGGCTCTCACCCCACCACCCTTTGTCAATCGCTTTACACGCATTGCGGAAGTGGTTTGCCAGAACCCCGAACAGCTCGTGGCCCTGCGTCAATCCTGGGTGTTTTACAGGGCGCGAGGCTACGCGCTGGAAAAGCACGATATATAAACGCATCACTCACAGCGATATCACAAGCCCTGAAGATAACGCTTTACTGCCTCCTTGTGGCCCCGACTCACCTTCAGCGGCGCACCCTCTCGCAGATTAAGCAAATACTCACCGTTCGCCAGCGTTTGCGCACCGGTAATCATATTGGCGTTGACTAAGGTGGAGCGATGAATCCGCAAAAATACGCCAGGGTTCAGCATCTCGGTCAATTGTTTCATGGTGATGCGCATGATATGGGTTTTACCCTGAACGTGAATACACATGTAGTCGCCCGCGGCGTCTACCCAGTCGATATCCGCCACCTTGACGACGGTGATGTTTGCGCCATCTTTGATGGTGAGCCTGTCAGCATAGCGGCTGCCGCCTTCGGTTTCAGCGGCCATGCTTTCAATGGCCTGGGCACTGTTACCCGTCATATCGGCCATCATCGCCACCAGTTTTTGCTTGCTCTGCACGGAATCGCGCTGTTCGCGCAGCGCCAGGGCGCGCTCCACAGCCTGTGCCAGGCGATCATTCTCTATGGGCTTTAATACATAATCCACCGCATGCACTTCAAATGCGTCAATGGCGTAGTCATCAAACGCGGTGACGAAAACCACCATGGGTGCATTGTCTGCCTGCATGCGCCGCACCACCTCGAAGCCATCCATTCCCGGCATTTGAATATCCAGAAAAATCAATTCCGGGCTGTATTCGCTGATCGCATCCAGTGCTTCGATGCCATTGCTGCACTGCCCCAGCAGTTGCACCGTTTCCATATTCTGCAATCGCAAGGCAAGCCCTTTGCGCGCCAGACTTTCGTCGTCAACAATCAGAGCTGTCAAAGGTTTTATCACGGTAATGACTCTTGGCTTTTTTCAAGGGGAATGCGGATGGTCACAGTAAAACCGTGGGGGCTGGCGTTATCCAGTTGGAAGGACTGCTTGTTACCGTACAGCTCGCGCAAACGATCGCGACAATTGGCCAAACCCACGCCACCGCTGCTTGCGGGCAATTCACCTTTAAAGTGTGCACCGGGGCCGTTGTCTGCAACCTTCAATAATAAATCCGCGCCAATCACACTGGCGGAAATCGCTATTTTTCCACCGTGTACCGATTGCGCTATCGCGTATTTAATCGAGTTTTCCACCAGAGGCTGCAATAACAGGCTGGGCATCAAAGCCTCTTTTGCCTCGGGCGCAATATCCAATTGCAGACGCAGGCGATCATCGAAACGCACTTTTTCAATATCCAGATACAGTTTAAGTGCACCGACTTCCTCAGCCACGGTCACCTTCTGCATGGGGTCGTTATCCAGAGAATAGCGCAAAAATCGGCTTAAACGCGTTACCATGGTATTGGCCAACTCGTTGTCCTTATCGAGAATCAGAGTCGAAACCGCATTTAAGGTATTAAACAAAAAATGCGGGTTTAACTGATAGCGCAGCATTTTTAATTGCGCTTCGTGCGCCATATTCATGGCCTTTAAACCGCGCTCTTTCTCCCGCTGTAGCATCATGTAGTTTTTAATGCCAAAGTACAGGCCGCTCCACACCAGCATCACCCAAAACGCCGATACCGCACCATCGAAATAAGGTGGTGCCATAAAGCCAATGTCTTTTT
>PDSN01000109.1 GCA_002748505.1 Gammaproteobacteria bacterium
AATGCTAAATCTGCGGGTGTTGTTTCGCCAATCAACAGTTTTACCAAGGTGCTTCGCATTATTACCCTATCCAACTGTCAAAGTGAGTGATGGCGTCATCCAGGTCGCTATAGCGCAGGTCGTAAGCACTCGCGCCACGCATTAAGCTGGTCAAGGTGACAAAACCGCTGCTGCCGAGAATATGGTAGTTGAAGGCGTTTTCAATTAAATGCAGGCAGGCGACGGCTTTATCTTTCGCCTCGCAGACTAAGGGGCTTTGCGGCTGGTAGCGCGGAAATACCACGTGGGTGCAAGTGGCGGATTCTTTGGCGCGATGCACGCTTTCGCGCGGTGGGCGCACATGCAGTACGTTGCCTTTTTGGGTGTCGTGACAGATTTCACCCGTTATGGCGTCTGGCCAGAAATTCTGCATGACGTCTATGGATGCGTTTTTAAGACTCAGGGGGCGAGGGTTGGGAATCAGGCGCGGTTCTCCGTTGGTGGCAATCATCGCGTGTTCATCGGACAGCAGGCGCCAGCCTCGACTTACCAGCGCTGCGCAGAGTGTACTTTTGCCGGAGCCCGACGGCGCGGGCATGATGATGGCGTGACCGTTTTTTTCAACCACTGCAGCATGAATAATCAAACAGTGGTGTGCATAGGCGGCGATACACCAGTTCATCCCCCATTCTGCCAGTGCAGGAGCCTGGTCAAGACTCAAGGGCGTGAAGGGTACGTGGCCGTTAAACCAGAACTCCGACAGCGGTTTGATAAAACTGCGGAGGCCGCGCTTGCGCGCGACAGCGATAGGGAAATCGATGAACTCGCGTTCGCAGTCTATTTCGTTGTCTGGGTATAGCGTGGCAAGATGCCTGGCGATGTTGGGAAGACGGCTTTGCAGCTTGTACCAAAAAGGCCCCGTTTGCACGCAGAGACCGCTGGCAAGTTCGGTTTCTAAGTCGGTAAAGGCGATATCGCTAACTTTCATTGTCACTACCTGCTGGACACAACAGCTGTTGGCTTAGCAGGGTATTGAAGATGCCCCCAGCATCTCCGCTGCCGATTGCCTCGTCGTCAATCTGTTTGCAAATAACCGCTTCGATAGTGGCTTTACTGTGCGCTTCGTTGCCGAGCGCACGTAAAATATCCAATGCGAGATTGTCGATGACTTTAACGTCATCGGTGTCGATGGCATGTAGCAGGGTGGATTGCTCGAAAGAATGGACTAAAGAGCGCTGGAAGTCTATGGAGGATCGATAGTAGGACGTCACAACAAGCCCCAGCGCTTTTGCAGGTATACTTCAGTCAATAAACTCGTAGTGGGTGAAATACTGGCGGAACGTGTAGCCGATGCCATCGGGATCTTGACTCCAGTACATGGTTTGCCCCGTGCTCAGTGTGTAGCCACCATTATTTTGCAGCGCAGAGAAGATCGTGCGCACGGTGCTCTCCGCCGAGGCGCTGTTGTCAAAGCCTAAAGTGATATAGCCTGCCGCAGCATTCAGGGCAGCGGCGACGGCGTGGGCTTCCATACTGTCCGGCTGGTTTATGATGACCTCTGCCAAGGTCATATCCACGGGCCCAAAGCCGAAAATATCTACGAAAGTCGCGCCAGTACGGCAGTACACCGCATCGCCGCTATCGTAGAAGTTGTCTGCACCGCAGGCTGCAGCCTTGTCTTCGTCTGGCGATGAGGGGGTCAGTCCTGTAGCGACGCTATCCGGTAGATACCCCAGAGCCTCCCACTCGTCGGTGCGGCTCAGCCAGTACTGCGGGCTACCGCCAGCGGCTGCGGAGCAGTCCAGCCCGGTGGGACTGTGCGATGCATAGGTGACCGAGCTAAAAGCTGAAGGAGAGCACAGCGCATTACCCCAGGCGTTGCGGCTTTGCAGGGTAAGCAAGACGGGCGCTGCAGCCAGGCCCGCGCCCAGGAGGCGACGCCGAGACGAGTTGACGCCGACCTTATGAGCCGGTTGCTGGGCATCGCTGTCGGATGAATTGTAGCTATTTTGGTCGTTCATAAAGCGTCCAGAGATCAGTGTCACCAATAGTGTATAAAACGTAGTGGAAGCAAAATTCATGCCTAATTCAAAAAAGCCATAATTTACAGCCACTTAAACCTAGTTGTTTAAACGCGGTTTGCGTCTGACAGGGTGGTATTGTAAAGAAAGCTGACACTCATTCATAGCCAACTTTTACATGTTAATAACACCAGCCTCTGCGCCGGTTCGCTTCACTACACAAGCCGCGATGCGTATAGTATCGCCTCTTTGCCCACAAGACGAGAGTTTTACCGTAATTTTATGACCCGTAACACAGATGATCTTCGCATTTTAGCGACAAATGAACTCATTTCCCCTATCGACCTGATTGAGCGCCTGCCCTTGAGTGCGCGAGCCGCTGAAACTGTTGCTCGCGGGCGCGAGGCTGTTCAGGCGGTGCTGCACGGTACTGATGATCGCCTTGTGGCGGTGGTTGGTCCCTGCTCAATTCACGACCCTGAAGCGGCGCTGGATTATGCGCGGCGCTTGAAAGCCGTTGCCGATGCGATCGCCAGGGACGTGATTGTGGTAATGCGCGTGTATTTTGAGAAGCCGCGCACCATTATAGGTTGGAAGGGTTTGATCAACGACCCTGATCTGAACGACAGCTTTGACATCAACAAGGGACTGCACCTTGCTCGCGGCCTCCTGCAGCAGCTGGCGGAGATGGGCTTGCCAGCGGGCACCGAGTATTTGGATCTTATTTCGCCCCAGTATATCGCCGATCTTATTAGCTGGGGCGCAATTGGCGCGCGTACCACCGAAAGTCAGACCCATCGCGAGCTGGCCTCGGGGCTTTCTTGCCCGGTGGGTTTTAAAAATGCCACCGATGGGGGTATTCAGGTGGCGATTGACGCGATTGGCTCGGCCTCCCATTCGCACAATTTTCTGTCGGTGACCAAAACGGGGCGCTCGGCGATCTTTCAAACAGCCGGTAACGCTGATTGTCACGTGATATTGCGCGGTGGTGCGCACCCTAACTACGATATGTTTTCGGTGGATGACACCGTGGCGATGCTGAAAAATGCCAAACTGCCATTGCGTTTGATGATTGATGCCAGTCACGCAAACAGTCGCAAAATTCCGGCGCGCCAAATCGACGTGGCAAGGGATGTGGGCACTCAGATCAGCCGTGGGAATAAGGCGATTTTCGGTATGATGATCGAGAGCAACCTGGTGGAGGGGCGGCAGAACGTCGAGCCGGGTAAGCCGCTGACCTACGGCCAGAGTATCACCGACCCCTGTATTGACTTTGCCGATACCGAAACGCTGTTGTATGAATTGGCTGAGTGTGTGGCTAAGCGCCGCGAAGTGAATGCTTGAGTTGTGCTTGGCTAAAGTTTGCTAAATTCGGACAAGCTGCTTCTGCGCGGATTGTTCGTTCGCGTGTGTCGTTTCTGTCGAATTAAGATAAGCGACCGCAATTTTCCTTTTTTCAAGGGTGCGGCAATAGAGCCGTGTGTGTTTTTTTGGCAGCGCCATGCGGTGGACAGTCGCGCCTTATTCAGCTATTGTAACGCGATTGATTATTGTTTGGCTTGTTTTTTATGTTGCGTATTCTCTACGTTGCAACTGTTTTTTTGTGCGGTTTTTTTGCGTACGCCCAGAGGCACCACCGTATTTTCTCCATTGTTTCCGCTCTAGACATTATTAACACTTGGTGCCGATATGTTGGCGTGCGGCCTACAGCGGCGGATAACCGGTTTAATCTGAGATTGCAGATTTGGCGCCAGATCGGCGTGCTCAAGGGCTTCGATATGAAGCGGTTTAGCGCGTGTCTGATGTTAATCGCGTTCACCTCGTCGTGGTCGTCATGGTCCGCTGCCGACAATGATAAAGCGGCAAGACTTGAAGCGCTGGTCAGTCAGTGGGTGGGTCTGGAGCGTCAGGCCGACACCCTGAAAGCGCAGTGGCAACAACGGGAGCTGTTGATGCGTCAGCGCATAGAATTGCTGACTTTGCAGAAGAAAAACCTGCAGGAGCGCCTGAGTGATAAAACCACTGCACAAACGCAGGTTCAGGAGGTTCGCGCTCAATTGCTCGCGAAGCAGGGCGAACTAGAGCAGCATCAGGCTCAGTTGGAACAGGTATTGGATGGTTTTCAGGGCACTTTTACAGAGATAGCGCTGCGCTTGCCGCCGCCTCTGCAAACTCAGTGGCAGAGTTTGCTCAGCAGTTTGAATACGGCGCGAGGTAGTACGGGGCGATTGGATCTGTATTTGGAAATGCTCAGCGCCGTTGAGCAATTTGAGAAGCAAGTCAGTCAGCACCAGGATGTTCTGGAACTCAATGGCCGTCAGGTTTTGGTGAAGCAGATTTATTTAGGTATTGGGCGCGGCTGGTATGTGAGCGCTGATGGCCAGTACGCAGGTGTCGGCAAACCCGACAGCGAAGGATGGCAGTGGCAGTCCAGGCCGGGTTTGGCCTTGCAAATAAAAAATGTGCTGGCCGTATTGGATCAGCCGGAGCGCGCCGAGTTGTTGCCGCTTGACTTAAGTGATGTAACAAAGGGGCGGTGAGCGTGTTGTTGGCAAGAATTCTGGTGGTATCGCTGTTGATGGCCTTGTGTTGCCCCGCTTTTGGCAACACGGTGGAGCGCCAGTTACTGGTGGATATTAAACGTTCTAAGCAGAGCCTGGCGCGTCTGCAACAGCAGCAACTGAAAACCCGCGAAAAACTCGCCAGGCAGCTCAGTGCCTTAGAGATGTCGGTGGAAAAACTGCGCGATGAAGTGGGTGATATGCAGCGCCGGGAAGATGAAAAGACTCTCGCGCTGGATACACTGAAAGAGCGTTTGAGAACGTGGCAGCAGCAAGATGCCTACCAGCGCCACGCGATTGCGCAATACCTTAAAGCTGCGGGTGAAAGCACCGATGACAGTGATTTTGGCAGCCTGTTAAGCGGTGTTGAGCGGGCATTGGCTGACCTTGAACAGCGCCTGGAACCTGCGTGGCAAAGCGCAAATGTGGTGGGTAGCAGCGGCGAATTGCTGGCGGCGCAAACCCTGCGCCTGGGGCCGGTGACCTGGATGTATGACCCAGCCACCGGGCAGGCGGGCGTGCTGTCCTTAACTGGTGATATCCCATCGGTTCTTTTGCCTTTTGACAGTGATTCAAGTGCCGCACTTGGGCGGGTGTACAGCAGTGGTTCGGGCCAGGTGTTTGTGGATCCAACACTAAGTCGCGTGGCGAAGTTATCTACGCAGCATGACTCCGCGCTGGGGCATCTTCAAAAGGGCGGAATTTGGACGCTGCCGATACTGCTGTGCGCTGTCGTGGCCTTGCTCTGTGCTCTGGCCAAGACCTGGCAGCTCTATCGTATGCCCGCAGTTCGTCCGACCGCTGCCGCCCGTTTGCGCACAGTTTTGCAAGGCGGTGATACCAAGGCCGTTGCCGAAGAACTAAACAGCAGCACACCTGCAGAACTGCAAATTGTCGAAATTTGCAGAAACAACCCCGACATCAGCACCCGAGAAGACGCGCTGTTTGCCTATTTGATGCAGCGCCGTGAACAACTGGAAAAATGGCTGGGCGCTATCGCGGTGATCGCGGCGGTGGCGCCGCTGTTGGGT
>PDSN01000047.1 GCA_002748505.1 Gammaproteobacteria bacterium
TACCAACCACCCGACTCAATATGAAAAAACCGCACTTGCCCGGATATCTGAAGTTTTGCGGCCAGCCCTTTCACGCGCGCCATTTTTTGCTACAGTAGATGGCAAACCTAACGCTCAAAGGAACCGCTTATGACCACCGCCTGGCAAGGATTTAACTGGCAAGACCCCTTTTTACTGGAACAGCAACTGAGCGACGAACAGCGCCTGGTGCGCGATACTGCACACGCCTATGCGCAAGAGAATCTGCTGCCACGGGTTCAGCAGCACTATCGGGATGAACATACGGATATAAGCATTTTTCGCGAGATGGGCGACCTGGGCTTACTCGGTTCAACCATTTCCGGCTATGGCTGCCCGGGGGTGGATTACATTTCCTACGGTTTGATCGCAAGGGAAATCGAGCGCGTAGACTCTGGCTACCGCTCGATGATGAGCGTGCAATCATCACTGGTCATGTATCCCATCTACGCCTATGGCAGCGAAGCGCAGCGGGAAAAATATCTGCCCAAACTGGCGAGTGGCGAATGGATTGGCTGTTTTGGCCTGACCGAACCCGACTACGGCTCCGACCCCGGCGGCATGGTCACTCGCGCGCGCGCAGTCGATGGCGGCTACCGCTTAAGCGGTGCAAAAATGTGGATTACCAACAGCCCGATTGCCGATGTCTTTATCGTGTGGGCAAAAACCGATGACGGCAGAATTCGCGGCTTTGTTTTAGAAAAAGGAATGCAGGGGCTAAGCGCACCCAAAATTGAAGGCAAGCTCGCCCTGCGCACTTCCATCACTGGCGAGATTGTTATGGACGAGGTGTTCGTGCCCGAGGAAAATCTGCTGCCCAATGTCCAGGGCATAAAGGGGCCCTTTGGCTGTCTCAACAACGCCCGCTACGGCATCGCCTGGGGTGCAATGGGCGCAGCCGAGGCCTGCTGGCACAGCGCGCGCAACTACACCGTGGAGCGCAAACAGTTTAACAAACCCCTGGCGGCCAACCAGTTGATTCAATTCAAGCTGGCCGATATGCAAACGGAGATTGGCCTCGGCCTGCAAAGTAGTATGCGCGCCGGCCAACTGATGAACGAGAACAATATCGCACCGGAACTCATTTCTCTGATCAAGCGAAATTCCTGCTGTAAAGCGCTGGACATCGCCCGCAAAGCCCGCGATATGCTCGGTGGCAACGGCATTTCTGACGAATACCCCGTTATGCGTCATATGGTGAACTTGGAAGTGGTGAACACCTACGAAGGCACCGCCGATATTCACGCCTTGATTTTGGGCCACGCCCAAACCGGCCTGGCGGCGTTTTAGCATCACTCAGACTAATGAGGGAATGCCTCAGCGAGGCATTCGCCCGGATATTTCATCAGAAAAGGGAATTTCCGAAAAACTCACCGCGATGGTGAAATCTAACCGTGCGCAGCGCGGCCTTCTGGGAAGTATATAGAATAATCATCGCAATCTTGCTGATAGAAACAGACGCCATTCTTACCGCGCTTTTTCACTCGGTACATGGCGTTGTCGGCGTTTTTAATCAACAATTCACTGTCGAACTCGCCCTGTCTCATGCTGTTCACACCGATACTGGCGCCGACATATGCCTGCTGGTTGTAACCAATATCAATGGGTCTACCCAACTCTTGCAGCATTTTGTTGCCAATATTAAAACAGGTGGATTTATCAATGGTCTCATACATAATAATCACGAACTCATCCCCACCCCAGCGCGCTACGGTATCGCTGGTACGGCTCACTTTACGCAAGCGCGCGGAGACTTCCACCAGCAGTAAATCACCGGCATCGTGTCCGTAAGTGTCATTGACCGCCTTAAAACCATCCAGATCGAGCAGAAATATGGTCACGCCGCCGCCCACGCCATCCTGGTGATACAGCATTTCCTCAAGCTGAGTTTGTGCCCCACGCCGATTGAACAGGCCGGTAAGGTGATCACGCTCGGCTTTTTTACGAGTGAGATTCTCCTGCAAACGGCGCTGGGTGATATCGTACATCATACCCTCCACCGTCACTTCCCCGCGCTCGCCGTCGGTGTCCGCCGCCATAAATACCAAGTGAACCCAAAACTCCTGGTTATCAGCGCGAAAGACCTGTAAATCTGCCGAGATAGCCTCTTTTTTGTTCAGCGCCACATCCATCATGTGCTGCACTTTTTCAGCATTCAAAAACAACTGTGAAATATCGTCCATGACGCTGTCCTGGCGATTGCTATCTTCCGCTAAACGGTTAAACGAAGGATTGCCCGTGGTTACAAGACCATCACCGTTAAGCAGAAAAATCGCCGCATTGGCGCGCTCAAAAATATTGCGGTAACGCTCCTCAAGGTACTCCAGACGCTGACGCAGAGAGCGCTCGGTGGTCAGGGTGTTTTCGGTCTCGGCGAGCAGTTGGTTGATGTCAGCTGCCAGTGTGCCGATCTCGTTCTCGGCACCGTGAGGCGGCACGCCGAGGCGTTCTGGGCCACCCGGACGAATGGAGTGCAGGCCATAGGCCATGTTGACAATGGGCTTAGCCAGCAAGAAGTACACCAGCAGCATGGCAAAGAACGCTGATACAACACTCTGGACAACAAGCGACATAACATTGCTCACCGCAGCCGCGTTTGCGCGCTGCTCCACCAACTGGCGGTTTTGCACCAGCACAATCTGCCCTACGATACTACCCTTGGTGAACGGCGAGGCCAGGTCGTAGTTGATGGTGTAATCGCCGGTTTCAGAGCTTGACTCCCCAGCCTTTACCACCACACCTTCGGCGGTGCGCATCCGTGCCTGAGAGATGATCACGTTTTTCACCAAACCGTTGACCACATCGCTCATCATGTCTTCCTGACCGAGGTAGCTCGCTACCACCGCGGTGTCCGACACCGTGGCAAGCAACTCCAAGCCCGCATTCCGCGCAGTGTCCAACTCCTTTTGATAGGTACGTTGGTATGTGAACCAGGAGGAAAATGCCGCAATGACCAACGCCCCCACCAACAAGTAGAAAGCGATTTGCAGATGAATGTGTCGATTCATAAAAATAGCGCATTCTGTGAAAAATTTTAGCGGACTTAATGGCTGCCACCTATCCCAGCCATTTAACCGCGCGGCCGCAACAATAACAAGCAATAAGCAGCGGAAACCAGGTTTTTATAAGGATATAACTAAATGGAACATCAATACTGTGAACTGGTTGTCACTTTGTGGATTCAGGGCGCTCAAACACGAGGACTGGCCCGGGTATTTCATCATCACAGCGCGACCAACGAGCTGCTAGTCTTTAGAGCCGGGCTAAGACGCCGCCACCAAGCCACCATCGAGCACCAGGGTTTGCCCTACCATCCAGTTCGAGGCTTTAGAGCAGAGATAAATGGCGGTGCCCGCAGCGTCATCGGCATTACCCAGACGACCACAGGGAATGCCCGTGACAAGCTCTTCCTCGTGGGGCAACAAGTGCGCGGTCATTTTACTGGGGAAAAAGCCGGGAGCGATGGCGTTGACGTTTACGTGCTGTGATGCAAGCTCTGCCCCGAGATGCCGGGTCAAGTGGTGCACCGCCGCTTTACTGGCGCTGTAGGCGTAATTGTCCATTTTTGGATGGGTCAGGCCGTTGATGGACCCAATATTAACCACTCGCGCGGGGGAGCTTGCGCTGCCGGCCGCTGTTAACAATGGCAATAGTTTCTGGGTTAAAAAGAAAATAGACTTTATGTTTAAGTCCATGGTTTTATCCCAGCCCACTTCTGGAAAATCTGCCAGCGGCGCGCCCCATGTGGCACCGGCATTGTTGATTAAAATATCCAGGGTATCGACTCGCGCCTTAAGCTGCTCTGAAAAAGCCGCCACACCATCCACCGTGCTCAAGTCACTGGCGATAGGGATACACTCGCCCTCTTTGTTAAGCTCATCAGCGGTGTGCTGCAACTCCTCAAGTTTGCGTGCCGTGATAATGGTTTTTACCCCCGCACGCACAAAACCGCCCGCGATCATCGCACCGATGCCTCGTGAACCGCCGGTAACCACGGCGGTTTTTCCCTGCAATGAAAACAAATCATCCATCGTTGTTCTCTCCTGAAATGTGTTGTTCTACCAGGTATCGACAAAGCGCCGACGCGGTGGGTGCTTATCTCGACTTGCCCGCAGCGCGCGCAGCAATACCGCGCGGGTGTCGGCGGGGTCTATCACCGCGTCCAACTCCAAGTGTGAAGCCGCCTCAGTAGCCTTGCCCTGTTCGTACATTTTCGCCACCAGTGAGTCAAACAACTGCTGCCGTTTCGCTTCATCTTCCACGGCGGCAAGCTCCTTACTGAAACCCAAACGCACGGCGCCCTCCAGCCCCATACCGCCAAACTCACCGGTGGGCCAGGCACAGGCGTAGGTCGGCGCGGTAAAATCACCGCCGACCATGGCCATCGCGCCCAGGCCATAGCCCTTGCGCAAAAACACCGCAATCACCGGCACAGATACATTAGCACCGGCCACAAACAAACGGGACATACGCCGCACGGAAGCAGCGCGCTCGGAATCCGGCCCCACCATAAACCCAGGCGTGTCGGTAAAAGACACCAGCGGCAACGCAAAGGCATCACACAACTGTATAAATCGCGCGGCTTTCTCGGCGGCCTCGGCATCCACTGCGCCGCCCAATTGCTGGCAATCATTCGCCAACACCCCCACGGGTATACCCTCCAGACGCATAAAACCCGTAATCACACTGCGACCATACACACGGCGCAATTCCAAAAATGAATCGCTATCGGCAACCTGTTCGATAATGCGACGCACCGGATACGCAAAGCGTCGATCTTTGGGAATTAAATCGCGCAACAAACTTTGCTCGGAGGCTGTCCAGCGACGCACAGGCCCCTGAAAATAAGACAACAACTGCTTCGCCAATGCGGTGGCATGGGCTTCGTCATCGGCCAGAATATCCACGACACCGTTTTTTTCCTGCTCGGCGGCGGGACCGATTTCACTGGGCTTGAAACTACCCAGACCACCGCCTTCAATCATTGCAGGCCCCGCCATACCGATGTTCGCGGCACGGGTGGCAATGGTAATATCGGCACTGCCAAACAACGCCGCATTACCCGCGAAACAGTAGCCGTTGGCCACCGCGATGCGCAGGCATTGCCCGCTGAGACCGGCCCAGGCGGTGAAGGAGGTTACGTTCAAACCCGCTATCGGCGTGGTAATGTCGGTATCACCGGGTCGACCGCCACCGCCCTCGGTATACATAATGACCGGCAGCTTGTTTTCTCTGGCAACCTCGCAGATGCGGTCGAGTTTCTTGTGGTGAAAATAACCCTGCGTACCCGCCAGCACCGAATAGTCATTCACCACCACCGCTGCCTGCGCTGCTTCCACGCCGTGCAAGGCGGCATTGATGGTGGCAGTGCCGGTGATGATACCGTCGGCGGGAGTGCGGGTTTGCAGCTCTTCATAGGAGCGGCGATTGCGCTGCGCCGCCACTGCGAGCTGACCATATTCCAAAAACGAATTGTCATCGACCAGGTCGGCCAGGTTTTCCCGCGCGGTGCGATAGCCTTTTTTATGGCGTTT
>PDSN01000240.1 GCA_002748505.1 Gammaproteobacteria bacterium
CCAGATCAGCAGATACATACCCAGTACCTCGCTGAGGGTAATCAGGTGATTATCCGCATGTACCGAGGTAAACACCGGCTTGCGGGCGCCCATGAAAAAAGTTTCCCGCAGCGTGGCATTGGCCTTGTCATCCGGCAGCAGCCGGGTGCGGCCATAAAGGTTGTTGTTATCTTTGCGCAGATCACGGCCACAATGATGATGCTCCAGGCCATTAATAGCCTCATCAAACAGGCCCAGCAGGTCAATAACACGCTGAATAGCTACCAGCACCGGGCCACCGACATCATCAGCATAAATCTGATCACCGGTCATCATCAGCATGGCAGGCTGGTCAGCCAGCCCAGCCCCATCCTGACGTGCCACTGCCAGCACATCATGCACCCGCAGCAAACCATCCGGATCGGGGTGGTGCGGCTTGCGACAGGAGCCGTGCAAGACATGATCCACCCGCGATTTAATGACAAAATCCGGGCGAGTGGCATCACCGAACATCAGTTGTGGCAGGATATCCGCCAACCATTGTGTACCGGTGAATGGCTCATCATCGGGAGGGTCCAGACCAATGTCATACGCCAGCCAGGTATCCTGCGGCAGATTCTGCTCCGGTTTCAGCTGTAATAAATGCAGGTGTGCATGTTCGCCCAGTCGTACATGGCCGTCGTGTTCACCGTTGAAGGTGGCTGCACCTAGTAGTTCATCGCCGTGATAACAGCGCAGTTCCAGCTTGACCGAACGACTGGTGACCAGCCAGATCACCAGCTGTTCACTGCTGGCGTGGCGGATAATCGGCCCGCTGAGAATCAGGGGTAAATTAGTGGGCGCGGTTGTTGCTGCTGGTTGCTGATGGGTCGACATTATTTTTTACTGTATTATCCGGATAAGGTTTGGTTTTGACGATTATAGCCAGAGTACAAGGCCGTGTGTCAGACCAGCTGACATGCCCCCCATGTTTCCGGACAGCCTAATGCATCTCTGCGACTTTTTCATGTTCCCACAGACTGAATCAGTGCCGGACTGTGCTAAACTACGCGCCATTTTGTAAAATCCGTTGTTTCCACTTTAGTAATTTGATGAGAGTCTGTAAGCGGGGTGCCGGTGAGCTGGGTGGTGAGAGTTATGAAGAAGTGCGTTACGAGGGCTACGGCACCGGGGGGATCGCGGTACTGGTGGAGGCTGAAACCGACAATATCAACCGTACCGTATCCGAAGTGCGCCATGCTTTCAGCAAACACGGCGGCAATTTGGGTACCAGCGGCTCGGTGGCCTATATGTTCAATAATATCGGCATTCTCAGCTACACTCCGGGTGCTGATGAAGACGCAATCATGGAGGCAGCGCTGGAAGCCGGTGCCGAAGATGTGATCACTGACGATGAGGGTGGTCTTGAAGTACTGACCACGCCGGAAATGTTTGGTGAGGTACAGAATGCGTTGGTGGCAGCCGGTTTTACGCCGGATGAGGCGGAAGTCACCATGCGGGCAGATAACCTAACTCCGCTGGATGCCGAGGCCGCAGAAAAGTTGCTGAAAATGGTCGATACGCTGGAAGAACTGGACGACGTGCAGGCCGTTTATACTAATGCTGACATTGCTGATGAAGTGATGGAAGCGCTGGGCTGAACCTATAATGACCAGGCGCCGTATTCTTGGCATTGACCCCGGTTCCCGCATTACCGG
>PDSN01000234.1 GCA_002748505.1 Gammaproteobacteria bacterium
TCGTGCATAATACATCATTTTTTATTATATATCTATGAAAAAAATAACTAGCTTCCAAGATATTATTTTAACCCTGCAAAATTTTTGGGCGGACAAGGGCTGTCTGGTACTGCAGCCCTATGACCTCGAAGTCGGGGCGGGAACCTTTCACACCGCTACCTTTTTAAAAGCCATTGGCCCGGAGCCGTGGAATGCCGCCTATGTGCAACCGTCGCGGCGCCCCACCGACGGGCGCTACGGCGATAACCCCAACCGCTTGCAGCACTACTATCAATTTCAGGTGGTGATGAAACCTTCCCCCGATGCCTTTCAGGAAATGTATTTGGACTCGCTGGCCGCCATTGGCATTGATCCGCTGACCCACGATGTTCGCTTTGTCGAAGACAACTGGGAATCGCCGACCCTGGGTGCCTGGGGGTTGGGCTGGGAAGTCTGGGCCAACGGCATGGAAATCTCCCAATTTACCTATTTCCAACAGGCCGGCGGCATGGAGTGCAAACCGGTGATGGGCGAAATAACCTACGGTTTGGAGCGCCTCGCCATGTATATCCAAGGCATCGATAGCGTCTACGATTTGCTGTGGAATACTACCCCGCAGGGCGATGTCAGCTACGGCGATGTGTTTTTGCAAAACGAGCGTGAGCAGTCGGCCTATAATTTTGAATACGCGCAAGTGCCGGAACTGTTTCGCCAGTTTGAATTTGCCGAGAGTGAAGCGGCGCGGCTTGCTGAATTAGGGCTGGCGCTGCCGTGCTATGAGCAAGTGCTTAAAGCCTCGCATTTATTTAATTTACTCGACGCCCGTTCGGCCATTTCAGTCACCGAGCGCCAGCGCTATTTGCTGCGCGTGCGCAATATTGCCAAATTTGCCGCTGATGCCTATTACGAAAGCCGAAAACGGCTCGGGTTCCCGATGTGCAAAGACGCCGATGGCAAGCCGCTGTATCAACCGCAAAACGAAACGACTGAGGAGAAGGCCTAATGAAAAACAATCATCTACTCATCGAATTGGGCGTTGCCGAATTGCCAACCGCCGCGGTTGAGACCTTATCACAGGCGTTTTTAG
>PDSN01000048.1 GCA_002748505.1 Gammaproteobacteria bacterium
CGGGAAACTGCATCGCTTGCTTCCTCTATGAAAAAAGTGAGAGACAACAGCCATTATAGGCCAAATCGAGTGCTGTGGGCGCTGTGATTTTGGGTATTGCAGGTGAACACTGCCAAGCGATGTGCTCAGCTCCGCCCCAGAGTAGACAGAAAATCAACAGGCTGCCAAACCTACATCGCCAATAAATCATCCCCATAGGCCTGCAAAGCCTGCAGAATTTTAAGCTGCTCGGGGCCTGGGTTATCCGCCAGTTTTTGTTCGATAATGGCATGGTATTGCTCAAGTACCAGGCCGCCGCCAGCTTCCGGATTTTCCAGACGTTCGTAGCGAAATTCCTCCCAGCGCATTTGCTCTTCTTCACTCAAGCTTTGTGGGAAATTGCGAGCGCGATAGCGCCAGAGCATTTCAGTGAGACGCACATCCTCAAACGGGAACGACTGCACCGCCAAAGCCTCAGGACTTGCAGCGCGCACCTGGCTCATTAAGGCCTTGTCCGCATCCGAGAAAAAACCACCGCTGTAAAGAGCGCGCTCAGGGTCGGTAATAGGCGCAAAAGTGCGCAGATTAAAAATCTCCTGCAATTTTCGTTCGAAGTCTTTTCCGTGACGGTTTTTATGCTCGCGCAATAACTTTAAATGCCCGCGGCAAAGCTCGCCAATCGCTGGGGCGATAAATCAAACAGTACCTGCGGGTTTTTACTTAGGTCAAAAGCGATGATTTTATTTTTATTACCTGGATGTGGCGCAAGTGGCACAATCAAACCGATATTGCTGTTTGCCCCACCAAACATACCCGATACATGCAGCAACGGCTTCACAGCAGCCATATCGATCTGGGCAAGCACCGCCTGTTTGGAGCGATGATTCAGCACATAATCGTAGAGTTTCGGTTGTTTTTCTCGAATTAAACGCGCCATGGCAATGGTGGCATACACATCCGACAGCGCATCGTGCGCCGCCTCGTGGGCAATGCCGTTGGCCGCAGTCAGACTCTCTAAACGAAAATCCGGCAGACCATCTTCTCTGCGCGGCCAGTTAATACCGTCAGGGCGCAGGGCATAGGCCGTGCGCACCATATCGATAATATCCCAGCGGGAATTGCCGTTTTTCCATTCCCGCTCATAGGCATCGTAAAAATTGCGGTATAAGGTGTAGCGCGTCACCTCATCGTCAAACCGCAAAGAATTGTAGCCCACTCCACAGGTATTCGGCACGGCCAGCTCCGCGTGTATGCGGGCAATGAATTCAGCCTCGGTCACACCTTCTTTTAAGGCCTGCTGAGGCGTGATACCGGTAATTAAACAGGCTTCGGGATGGGGCAGCTGGTCAGGCGCAGGTTTGGCAAATATCACCAGGGGTTCGCCAATGACATTTAAGTCAGCATCGGTGCGCAGCCCCGCAAACTGCACGGGGCGATCGCGACTGGGATCAGTGCCAAAGGTCTCGTAATCGTGCCAGTAAAAAGTCTGCGCCATTGGCTACCCCCGTTTTACCATTAGACCAACGCGATGGCCTGTTCCTCAAGGCGCGCTTTCCAATATGCAGGGCCTGTTTGATGCACGGACTCGCCGTTGACATCCACCGCCACGCTCACCGGCATATCCTTTACTTCAAACTCGTAAATCGCCTCCATTCCAAGCTCGGGGAAGGCCACGGTACGCGAATTGGTAATGGCCTTGGACACCAGATACGCGGCGCCGCCTACGGCCATTAAATACACCGCCCGGTGGTTTTTAATCGCCTCGATGGCCACGGGTCCGCGCTCAGCCTTGCCAATCATGCCAAGCAGACCGGTTTTTTCGAGAATAAAGTCGGTGAATTTATCCATCCGTGTCGATGTGGTAGGCCCGGCAGGTCCTACGATTTCATCGCCCACGGGGTCAACCGGCCCCACGTAGTAGATAAAACGGCCTTTTAAGCCCACGCCATCAGGCAGGCCTTCACCGGAGTCGATCAACTCTTTCATTTTCTTGTGCGCGGCGTCGCGGCCAGTGAGCATCTTGCCCGAGAGCAACAAGGTTTCACCCGGCTTCCAAGTGGCCACCTCCTCTGGGGTTACCTCATCGAGATTGACGCGGCGGGTGTTTTCACCCACTTCCCAGGTAATCTCAGGCCAATCATCGAGACTCGGCGGGGTTTGCAGCGATGGACCGGAGCCATCTAATACAAAATGCGCATGGCGCGTAGCGGCGCAGTTGGGGATCATCGCCACCGGCAGGGATGCGGCGTGGGTGGGGTGATCTTTGATTTTGACATCCAGCACCGTGGTCAAACCACCCAAACCCTGGGCGCCGATGCCTAAGCGATTGACCTTGTCCATCAACTCAAGGCGCAACTCCTCCACCCGATTGGCGGGGCCGCGCTCGCGCAACTCATCAATATCGATGGGATCCATCAAGGACTCTTTTGCCAGCACCACCGCTTTTTCTGCAGTGCCGCCAATGCCGATGCCCAGCATACCCGGTGGACACCAGCCTGCACCCATGGTCGGTACGGTTTTCAGCACCCAGTCCACAATACTGTCTGAAGGGTTTAACATCACCACTTTCGATTTGTTTTCCGAACCACCACCTTTGGCCGCAACGCGCACATCCACCTTGTCACCTTCGACAATTTCCATGTGGATCACCGCCGGGGTGTTGTCTTTGGTGTTGCGCCGAGCGCCCGCAGGGTCATCCAAAATGGAAGCGCGCAGCACATTGTCGGGGTGCAAATACGCACGACGCACGCCCTCGTTAATCATGTCCGTAACGGACATATCCGCATCCCAGCGCACATCCATACCCACGCGCAGGAATACGGTAACGATGCCCGTATCCTGACAAATGGGGCGGTGGCCCTCAGCGCACATGCGCGAGTTAATCAAAATCTGAGCCATCGCATCTTTGGCGGCAGGGTTCTGCTCGCGTTCATAGGCGCGATGCACGGCCTGAATAAAATCCAGTGGGTGATAGTAAGAAATAAACTGCAGCGCGTCGGCCACGCTATCGATTAAATCGTCCTGGTGAATAACAGTCATGTGGGGGACTCCTGTTATAATGTGGTGAATGTAACCGCAACCGAAGCTGCGGCAGAGTGTGGCGGGCTACTGGCCCGCCTGTAAAATGCGGATCGACGTCTGCATGTCGCCGATACTGCTGTTAACCTGTCGACGAAACGCGTTGACGGAGGCCACCCACTCTTCGTTGGATGACACCCGCTTAGTCAGCTTTGCCGCCTCCAATTGCAGGCGGTTGACATCATCACCCAGGCGCTCAACCTCAGCCTGGGCGCTGCGCGCGGATTTGCCAAGACCTTCCAGGTCTTGCGCCACCGCGTTTAAACGCTTCATGTCGTCGTTCAGTGAGGCCAGCGTTTTTTTAGCACCAGCCAGATCAGCGGTGGCGCTTTTCAGCGTTTTCGCTTGCGCCGCGCTTTGCCTTTCCAGCTCGGCTATTTTGGCTTTGTTCTTACGCCAGGCCGATGCCCAGAGCTTATCCACTTCGGAATACAGCTCTTTAATCTTCGCCGCTTGCACAGCCGAGCTCTGGTTCATGCCCTCATCCGTGTCTGACAGGCGATCTTCCAGGTCTTTAATACGCTGTTCGTAGTCAGTGGATGCCTGCAAACGATTAAGTTCCTGTTGCAACTGCCAGGCCCAGGCGCAGGCTGCGGCCGCCCCGGTGAGCGCCACGACCAGGAACAAGCGGGTAAAAATGCCCGCACCGCCGCCTTTGCTGTTGCCGCGCGGACTCGGTTTGCGAGAGCCGCTACCGCGGTCGCCGTCATCACGGGTGGGAACGATAGGGGGAATACTTTGCAATTGATCGTCAGACATAGGAAATACGTCGCGTTGGTAAGGTTCAGCCATTATACATACTGCACGCCCCGCGAGAAGCAAGACCAGGCGCTTATGTGCGTTTTACCTGCCCTTGATCAATTAACTTGCGCCTTTGGAAACGCCGACGGCAACTCCTTTGCCCGCCCCGCCCGTTGCGCCGACGGCCGCCGCCGAAACAATGGCATTGGCGCCGTATTTTGCGGGGGCGGTGACACTGGACATCTGCCCGCTGATACCACTTGCCAGGGAACCAAACTGAATGCCCGCCCAGCCCATCATGGTCATAAACAGCGCGGGAAAGTAGATATAGAAGAAACGGCTCATCCACTCTACGGACATTGCCTGCAAAGGGCTGCTCGCCACCGCAAACACCCCGCCTGCACCACCATTGCTCGCCATCGCCGCCATCAAGTTATTGTCAGCCCAGAACGCCACAGCCCAAATGAACGACAAAAAGTGCAGCCCGAACATGATAACCGACAGGGTGAGTACCGTGGCAACGCGATATTGACAGATAAGCAGCAAAAACGGCAGCACCACCACCATAACCATGAGAATCAAGCCCTGGAACAGAGAAACGCTGTCGCGGATGACTTTGCCCTCAGCAACCGCGGCGGGCGCACCAAGAAGCCCCCCAACAACAATCGAGGCATTGGCCAAATTATCTTTGAAGACGTCGCTAACCGCACCCAGCATCCCGGAGGCGGCTCCCCTGAGTTTTTGCATCCAACCTACATTTTCATCAAGCAGTTCTGCCGCCTGTGCCTGCGCCCTGTCATAGCCGGTAACTCTATAACTGTTTGCCATGTTCAGCGGCACCGTCGCGCTGCCAGAACGGGTGTTAAAAACCAGGTAACGCCGCAAAAAGATATCCTCGCGCTCTGTCGCACTTAAGGTGCTGTCACTAAAGCGGGCAGACCTGGCTAACAGACCATTACTGGCGGTGAATTCAGACAGCAGCGCCGGGTCGACTTCGTCGAGCACCTTGTGTCGAATACCCAGCGTACCGTGCTGCCACCATTGTTTACAGGTGGGGTGACCACCCATACCATCGACGGTTCTATCGTCCTCGAAACCGCGATCGCGAACTGGATCAAAGGGCCAGTCCGGTCGCGCTGCGCGAGAGTAAAAGGTATCGTAGTAGCCCGCCGTGTTTAAAAAATACTTCGAACCTATCCAGGCGATTTTCGCGCGCTGTTCATCATTCAACGCACTGCTTGCCTGTGATAGATACTTACTGGATGCCGCGGTATAGCAATCGTAAAAAAACGCCTCCACGTCTCTGGCTATCGCGGTATTTTTTATTTTTGCGCTGGAAATTTTCGTATTGATAGACGCGATATCATAGGAGCAGGGAATCGCCGCTATGGACGCGGAGGTGATGGATTTTGACACAATATGCAGGAACGCCCACCACAGTGGCGCACGTCCCACATGCCCACCAAAGCTGGTCATGGTGTGATCCAGCGTCGTGCCGGTAGCCTCACCGCCATCAATTACGCCGGCTGCCACAGAACAATTGATTGCGGGGCGTTTATACTGCATTTCACCCAACTGAACACTCACCATGGGAATAGCTGCAAGAATAATAACTACCATCATCACCGCAAAATCGGTTTCGATTTTTTTCAGTGATTGGATGGGCGCACTGCCTTCGTCATCACCGCCCTTGCGACTTTCAATGATATGGCGCAACACCATTGCCAGAATGGGTATATACACCAGACCGGAATCGTTAAGCACCTGCCATAAATTGTCGTACATCACCCATGCAAATAAGGTGGTGACAAATTCAAAATAGCTGGAAACGCCCATTATAAAATCCCTTTTGTCAGCATCGCCAAAGCATTGTGGACCAGTAACAATTCAACAGCGACAAAGCCGATCAGTACTTTGTAGCGCCAGCCCATAAGCGCGGAACGCTTTTGTTCAAAACCAGCCAACGCCTCTGGGTACACCCAGTAAACCAGGGCTGGCCAACGCCAGATGAGCAAGGCCACAACGGCAGCGCGAAACCCTGTCAGCCACCATCTAAGCTGTGCAAAAACATCCGCGAGCCGCGCCAGCCGCAAAGGCACAGAGTGCCTCGCGCCACTGCGCTGCAACAACACCTGGGTCATATTGCCCGCCAAGCTCGCACGCACCCGCATCTCAAAGACCATGTTTTCAATTTCAGCGCCAAGCTCGTGTATTTTTTCCGTGATGTGTTTTACAGCAGGCGGGTGTGCAGCGATATTCGGTTCGGTCATTCCGGCCAGCAAGGCGCGGCGTGTCATCAGCGCGTACTCCATCACTCTATTGGTGGCCATCTCACTGGCAAGACGCTTGACAATAACACCCTGCTCGGTGGCTTTTTCCTGCCGGATGGCCTCGATAACCCGCCGCGTCACTTTTAATGAGGGGCCGCCGGAGACTGCTTCAAGTTGCGCCTGACTTGGTGCAGCATCACTGCCGACCAAGGCGGTGAGTTTGGTTTCTATATCATTTTTTTGCTGCTCAAGTGCCCGCGCCAGCCCCATCCCGGATCGATTCTCCACCGGCGTACAGTCTTTACAGGTACGTATTTTGCGCTC
>PDSN01000049.1 GCA_002748505.1 Gammaproteobacteria bacterium
TCAGGTTAAATTAAGCGGCGATACCGCTGCCGCGCCTATCCTGCGCCGAGCATCAGGAAGCTTTGTCGTCCTTAACTTCTTCAAACTCGGCGTCAACCACATCGTCCGCACCGTCAGCGGCGGCATCTGTGGCATTGGCCTGCGCCGCGCCCTCACCCTGCGCCGCCTGCGCTTGATACATCTTCTGCGCTACCGGGCTGGTGACTTCGGTCAGCTTGGTAGCCGCCGCATCGATGGCGTCCTTGTCGTCGCCTTTGAGGGCTTCTTCGGCCTGAGAAATTGCCGCTTCTATAGCTGACTTCTCATCCGCGCTGGCGTGTTCGCCCGCTTCCTCAACGGTTTTCTTGGCCGCATGCATCAGTCCTTCACAACTGTTGCGCGCGCTCACCAGTTCTTCAAAGCGAGCGTCGGCTTCGGCGTTAGCCTCAGCATCCGCCATCATCTTTTCGATCTCCTGATCAGACAAACCGCCCGATGCCGTGATGCGAATCGACTGCTCTTTGCCTGTGGCCTTGTCCTGCGCCGATACGTTCAGGATACCGTTGGCGTCGAGGTCAAAAGTCACCTCGATCTGGGGCATACCGCGCGGTGCAGGCGGAAGGTCTGTAAGGTCAAAACGACCCAGCGACTTGTTCTGCGCCGCCTGTTTACGCTCGCCCTGAACCACATGAATGGTCACTGCGGTCTGGTTGTCATCCGCGGTGGAGAACACCTGGGATTTCTTGGTGGGAATCGTGGTGTTTTTCTCAATCAGCGGAGTCGCCACACCACCCATGGTTTCAATACCCAGGGTCAGCGGGGTGACGTCAAGCAACAGCACGTCTTTCACATCGCCAGACAGTACCGCACCCTGGATCGATGCACCCATCGCCACCGCTTCGTCAGGGTTCACGTCTTTGCGCGGGTCTTTACCGAAGAAATCAGCAACAGTTTTTTGCACCATTGGCATACGGGTCTGACCACCAACCAAAATCACATCGTCGATATCTGAAGGGCTTAAATCCGCATCTTTGAGCGCAATTTTCACCGGATCCAGGGAATGGGTCACCAGATCTTCCACCAGCGACTCCAGCTTGGCGCGCGACAACTTCACCACTAAGTGCTTGGGTCCTGTGGCATCTGCGGTAATGTAGGGCAGATTCACCTCGGTTTGCTGCGACGATGACAGCTCGATCTTGGCTTTTTCAGCCGCTTCTTTTAAGCGCTGCAAAGCCAGCGGATCGTTGTGCAGATCAATACCGCTTTCTTTCTTGAACTGGTCTGCCAGATACTCGATCAGGCGCAAGTCAAAGTCTTCACCACCTAAGAAAGTGTCACCGTTGGTAGAGAGCACTTCAAACTGGTGCTCGCCATCGACTTCAGCAATCTCAATGATGGAGATATCAAAGGTACCGCCGCCCAGGTCGTAAACCGCAACGGTGCGATCACCCTGGGCTTTGTCCATACCGTAAGCCAGGGCCGCAGCGGTGGGCTCGTTGATAATGCGCTTCACCTCAAGCCCGGCGATCTTGCCCGCATCTTTGGTTGCCTGACGCTGGGAATCGTTGAAGTAGGCGGGCACGGTAATCACCGCCTCAGTGACAGTCTCGCCCAGGTATTCCTCGGCGGTCTTTTTCATTTTGCCCAACACTTGCGCAGACACCTGCGGGGGCGCCATTTTTTCGCCGCGCGCAGACACCCAGGCGTCGCCGTTGTCGGCTTTGACAATGTCGTAAGGCACCATGGAGATGTCTTTCTGAACCACATCATCGGCGAACTTACGGCCGATCAAACGCTTCACCGCAAACAGGGTGTTTTTCGGGTTGGTCACCGCCTGACGCTTGGCGCTCTGACCCACCAGAATTTCACCGTCTTCGGTGTAACCTACGACAGAAGGCGTCGTGCGATCACCTTCAGAGTTTTCAATGACTCTAGGCTTGTCGCCATCTAACACTGCCACGCAGGAGTTAGTGGTGCCCAAATCAATACCAATAATTTTTCCCATGTTTCTCTCCAGTATTTAATCAGTCAGGCGACCACCGCCGCCGTTGTCTTGTGTGCTATATGTGGCCTGATTCCACAATTTCAAGAGTTTCTCACCAGCAAAAAAAGCTTATTTACTCACCATCACCATCGCCGGACGCACCAGACGGCCGTTTAAGGTATAACCTTTTTGCACCACGGCAACCACGGTATTTGGCTCAACTTCGCCACTTTCCACCTGACTCATAGCCTGATGAAAATTCGGATCAAAGGGCTCGCCGTGGGGGTCGACGGGCTCTATCTGACAGCGCCCCAGGGCATCGATAAAGCTTTTCAAGGTCAGCTCTACACCCTCGGTAATCGGCTTGACTTCCTCGGCTGCCACCGCCTGCGCTGATTCCAGCGCGCGCTCCAGATTATCTACCACGGGCAGCAGCTCCTGGCAGAAACGCTCCAGGGCGAACTTGCGCGCCTTTTCCACTTCCATCTCCGCACGGCGCTTGGCGTTTTGCGCCTCGGCGGCGGCGCGCAAGGCGGTGTCCTGGGCCTGGGCCAACTGCTCGCGCAGGGCGATGACTTCTTCGTCGGCGCTGTGCTCTTTGGCCTCTTCGGACAGGTCAACAACGCTGTCCTGATCGTCTTGTTCAAGCTCGTCTGTCTGCTTCGGGTTTTGTGGTTTTTCAGTCTCTGACACCGTATGACTCCTTTATATCGTTCACTTGCGCCCGCGCAGGGCTTGCTCTGACCATGTTTGGGGTATTAGGGCGCGGTGTCCGGTTTTCAAGGGTGAGCAGTGGAAAATTACTGCTTTTATCAAAGTAACGGGTGGGCCTTTTTGCAAGTGCAGGGGCTACACACCGCAAACGCGGCGCGCCACCTGAGCGGGCTACGCATTTTAATGCAATCGGCACAGGAGTGCGGTATAACAGCGGCACGATCACTCTGGCTGTACCATCATGCTGACCGACATTCACATTCAGAACTACACGATTGCCGCTGAGGTTGACCTGGAGCTTGCGCCGGGAATGACCGTTATCACCGGCGAAACCGGCGCGGGTAAATCGATTATCTTAGATGCCCTCGGCCTGTGCCTTGGCGACCGCGCAGATACCAGCGCGGTGCGCCCGGGTTGTGATCGCGCCGAAATTACCGCGACATTTTCCGTTGCCGATGTACCCGATGCAAAGCGCTGGCTTTTAGAACGGGATTTGGCCGCCGGGGATGAATGCCTGCTGCGTCGGGTGATTACCCGGGAGGGTCGCTCCAAAGCCTATATCAACGGCAGAGCCTCAACCCTGGCCGATTGTGCGGCACTGGGGCATATGCTCATCGATATTCACAGCCAGCACGCCCACCAATCACTGCTGCGGCGCGACACCCAGCGTCAACTGCTGGACGCCAGCGCCAGGGCCGAAGACAACGCGGCGCGGGTAGCGGAACTTGCAAGCCTGTGGCAACAAACCCATCAGCGCTACGAACAACTGAAAAACGCCAGCGAAGAGCACAGCGCGCGCCAGCAGTTGTTGTCCTATCAGGTAGAAGAACTGGACGAGCTGGCCTTTACCGAAGGTGAATACACCGCGCTTAGCGACGAGCAACAACAGCTGGCCAACGCTGAGGAAATTTTACACAACAGTCATCGCGCCCTGGAACAATGCGACAGCCAGCACTCGGCGGTGCAACACACCCTGGCGCTGTTACCCGAGCAACTGCACAACAGCAAGGCCGCCGCGCAGGCCAGAGAACTACTGGAGTCCGCCGCGATTGCCCTGAGCGAAGCCAAAGGCGAATTGCAAGCACATCTCGATAGTGTGGATATCAACCCCGAGCGCCTGCAGGAAGTGGAACAGCGCTTGCAACAGTCCATGGATCTGAGCCGCAAACATCGCGTCAAGGCAGAGCAAATACCCGCACTGCATCAGCAACTGGCCGAGGAACTGACGCAGCTGTCAGGCTCAGGCCAACAATTGGACGAATTAGAGGCGGAGCTTGACGCCCTGCACGGACAATACCTGAAGGCTGCCAAGGCCCTCAGCCAGAGCCGCCAGCGCGCCGCGCAAAGCCTGCGCAGCAACGTTGAGGCAGAGCTTGCCAAACTGGCCATGGAACACTGCCAGTTTCTGGTGCAACTGACGCCCAAAGAAGACCCCACGCCCAGCCCACAGGGCCTTGAAACGGTAGAGTTTTTAATAGCCACCCACCCCGGTGCAAGCCCCGGCTCACTGGCGAAAATCGCCTCGGGCGGTGAACTGTCACGCATAGGCCTCGCCATCGGCGTGGTCACCGCCAGTGCATCGCAGGTGCCGACGCGAGTGTTCGATGAGGTAGATGTGGGCATCGGCGGAGCCACATCGGAAGTGGTTGGGCGAATGCTGAGAACACTAGCCCAACAAAGCCAGATCCTGTGTGTCACTCACCTCGCCCAGGTGGCCGCACAGGGGCACCAGCATCTGCAAGTTACCCGTGAGGGCGGCCAAAAGCGGGTCAGCACTCACTTGAAACTTTTAAATGACGAAGAACGTGTGGCGGAAATCGCCCGCATGGCTGGCGGCTTGAAAATCACCGATAAGCACTTGGCTCACGCCAGGGAGTTATTAGCGGCGGCGGGTTAACCCTCTTTCTTGCGCACGTAAAGCACGAGAGAGTGATCCACCAGATCGTAGCCGTGCTGCTTGGCGATCAGTGCTTTGCGCTTTTCCAGTATGTCATCGGTGAACTCAATCACATCACCCGTGTCTACACAGACCATATGATCGTGGTGCTCTTCGGTCGCCAACTCAAAGACTGAATGTCCAGACTCAAAGTTATGGCGTTCCACCAGACCCGCGGATTCAAACTGGGTCAACACACGGTATACGGTTGCAAGCCCCACGTCCTCGTTGGCGTCAAGCAGAGCGCGGTAGACATCTTCCGCACTCATATGCACGCCCTGCTCAGACGTAAGTTCGAGGATTTGCAGGATTTTAACCCGCGGCAAGGTCACCTTGAGTCCTGCCTTGCGCAGCTCGTAATTCTTTCCGGACTTTTGATCTGACATGATTAAGAAAGCTTCTCTGTTATAGGAACTAAGGGTATGATGCCACCGCAAACAACGAAGTGGAAGTTATTGTTTATGAGATATTGCCTGATTGGTGCATTTGCCTTCATCTTGAGTGGCTGCGGCGGATTCCTCGGATTCCCCGGCGTATACCGCATTAACGTGGAACAGGGCAACATCGTCACCCAAGAGATGGTTGACCAGCTTAAGCCCGGCATGAATCGCCGCCAGGTGCGCTATGTACTGGGCACACCACTGATAGCTGACACCTTTAACCAGAATCGCTGGGATTACGTCTACACCATGACCAAGGGTGACAAAGAGCTGGCGGAAAACCGTCTCTCGGTCTATTTTGAAAACGACAAACTGGTGCGCTTCAGCGGCGACTGGAGGCCCACAAACGGCGATGCGGCGCCCGCCGCCGAGTAAGCGTTGCTAACCCGGATGTTTCACCAGTAAATGGAATTT
>PDSN01000050.1 GCA_002748505.1 Gammaproteobacteria bacterium
CCCCAGTAAATGGTGTGTCGACCCAGGCGCACATTCGCGGCCACGTCACCCATATAAAAGTTGGCAAAGGCAAACGCGTCTAACAGCTCGCCACCTCGGTAATGCAAGGATTTCGCCGCGTCGTTGTATTCGCCGGGCTTTACGCTGGGGGATGCCCATGTGTAGTAGCGGTCTTTGGGATGGTCGCTGTCTTCGTAAGCCGGGTCATACCAGGCCGAACCACTGACGCGAAGGCCAAAGCTGTCGTCATAGACTACATCCAACTCGGAAAACAGGTCAAAACGCGTGCTGACGATACCGCCGTTGCGACGATCTACCGACAGATCCCCATCATCGGCAATCTGAAACGCCGCGCCGCGCTTGGCCGTTACCACCTCATCACTTTGCTTGGCCACACGCGAAATCGCGTTGAACTTAAAAGTGTTATCCCAGCGCACTTCCCAGTTATCACCAGTGTCGAACTGGAAAGCCGACGCCTGAGCAACGCCCAGTGCCAGTGGCAGCGCAAGTAGTTTTTTGTTCATAGTTTCATCCCTCAATGGACAGCTTACGAATATTTTGGCTTTTACCCTGCCGCTGTCTTAGCAAGTATTGTTAGTTTTTTCAATGGCGCATTTTTACTGATACTGAAAATCTGGCGCACAAGCCCCCGTGCAACTGCTGCGCTATCGAAGCACCACAGATGCTGCGGCAAATAACAAGAAATGCAATTTATCACTCGTTCTGGACGCATTCTTATCAACAACTTAACGTCGCCTGACCCACCATTGGTTCCACAGACTAGCCAAACGACTTTTCGGTGTCAACATTATGTGCACAAGCGACAGCGCAAAACAAGCGGGGGTATTAACTATTGAACCATGCAATAGTGCAACACCGGCACTAATTTCCGAGCAGGCGGAGTTCACCGCTGTCTTCCACGTATTGCGTTGGCACAAGCCCGTTAAAATCGACCTTGGCAGCAAAGCGGTAATCAAGTACGCCACTGTAAAGCCTGTCGACACTGCCAAACAGCTTAAAGACCTGAATCAGGTTTATGCCGGCCTCCAGGGTTACCACTTCTTCGGTGTAGGGTTCGATACGCGGCACTTCGCGACTCACCCCCGAAATCAGCTCGCGCCCAAGCAAATCAATACTGTAGGCGATGCCCGCTACATCCAGTGCGATGCTGTTAGGGTTTTGCACACGCAGCTTTACGGCAAAGCGCGGCATCCCCTGCCGGCCAACGCCCACGGGGGTAAGACTCTCCACGCTCACTTTGGGCGCTTCAATACGCGGCATCACGGACGCGCAAGCGGTGATGCACAGCGCACACAGCAGCAAACACAGGACCAAGGCGCGATGCGGCAGTGTTTTAATCATGGTCTCAGCCTCGTTGTTGTATTGGAAACGCAGCCATACCTCGACCGCGTCTGTGTTGTCAATCCAGTGGCGAGCGACCGCGCTGCGCGGCGATGCGCAAACGCAGGGCATTCAATTTGATAAAGCCCTCCGCATCTTTTTGATCGTAGGCGCCCGCATCTTCTTCAAAGGTGGCCACATGCTCATCGAACAAGCTGTCATCGGACTTACGGCCGGTGACAATTACATTACCTTTGTAGAGCTTCACTCGCACCGTACCGTTGACCACCGTTTGCGACTCGTCAATCGCGCGCTGCAACATTTGACGCTCGGGCGACCACCAGTAGCCGTTGTACACCAGCTTGGCATAACGCGGCATCAGTTCGTCTTTCAGGTGGGCGGCTTCGCGGTCGAGGGTCAAGGACTCTATGGCGCGGTGAGCTTTTAACATGATAGTGCCACCAGGGGTTTCATAACAGCCGCGGGACTTCATGCCCACGTAGCGATTTTCCACAAGATCGGCGCGGCCAATGCCGTTGGCGCCACCAACCTTGTTCAAGTATTCGAGCACTGTCGCGGGCGACATGGCTGCGCCGTCAATAGCGACGATATCACCGTTTTGATACCTAAGCTCAAGTACCGTGGGCGTATCCGGCGCAGCTTCAGGACTGACGCTCCAGCGCCACATATCCTCGTCGGCCTCCTGCCACGGGTCTTCGAGCTTGTCGCCTTCGTAGGAAATATGCAGTAAGTTGGCATCCATTGAATAGGGGGATTTTTTCTTGTTGCTGGCAAAATCCACGGGGATATCGTGGGTTTCACAGTAATTCATCAAGGCTTCGCGGGAGTTCAGATCCCATTCACGCCAGGGCGCGATCACCTTAATACCGGGCTTTAAGGCGTAAGCCCCAAGCTCAAACCGCACCTGATCATTGCCCTTGCCGGTCGCGCCGTGGGAAATAGCGTCGGCACCCGTTTCATTGGCAATTTCGATCAAGCGCTTGGCGATCAGGGGGCGCGCGATGGAAGTACCCAGCAGATACTCACCTTCGTACACGGTGTTGGCACGAAACATGGGAAATACAAAGTCGCGCACAAACTCTTCGCGCAGATCGTCTATATAGATTTCTTTTATCCCCAGTGCCTCGGCTTTGGCACGGGCGGGTTCAACTTCTTCGCCTTGACCGATATCGGCGGTAAAGGTGACCACTTCACACTGATAGGTATCCTGCAGCCAACGCACGATTACCGAGGTGTCCAAGCCTCCCGAATAAGCCAACACCACTTTCTTGATACCCGACATGCGCGTCTCCTTTACCTTCGCATAAAAAGATCCATTTTACGCCCCAGACTCGCCCTGTGCCACTCCCGCGCGCCGTCATTTTGCGATAGCATGGCAGTTTTTCGAAGCGATGACTCTCCTGTGAACGAAATTACCCTGACCCGCCCCGATGACTGGCACCTGCACCTGCGCGATGGCGCAGCGCTCACTCACACCTGCGCTGACACCGCCCGCCACATGGGGCGCGCGATTGTCATGCCCAATCTCGTACCGCCGGTACAAAACGTAGCGGACGCCCGCGCCTACCGCGAACGCATCCAGACGGCGATGCACAGCGCTACTCGCCAGTTTGAACCACTGATGACCCTGTACCTCACCGACCAAACCACACCGGAGATGATTCGCGAGGCCAAAGACAGCGGCTTTGTCAAAGCGGTAAAACTCTATCCCGCCGGGGCGACCACAAATTCCTCTGCGGGTGTAGCGCAGCTCGATGCCTTGTACCCTACCCTTGAGGCCATGCAGGACGTGGATCTTCCGCTGCTGATACACGGGGAAGTCACGGATCCAGCCAGCGATATTTTTGATCGTGAAGCGCTGTTTATCGAAGAACAGCTCGCGCCGCTGTGTGCGCGTTTGCCCCGGTTGCGCATCGTGTTGGAACATATCACCACCACCAATGCGGCAGATTTTGTGCGCAGCGCCAATGACAGGGTGGCGGCCACGATCACCGTGCACCACCTGTTGTACAACCGCAACGAATTATTAGTGGGCGGAATCAAACCTCATTATTACTGCCTGCCCGTACTCAAACGCCGCTGCCACCAAGAGGCGCTGGTCGCAGCGGCAATCTCGGGTAACCCCAAGTTTTTCCTCGGTACGGACTCGGCGCCACACGCCACCGACGCCAAGGAATCACCCTGCGGCTGCGCGGGCATTTACACCGCGCACGCGGCCATCGAACTTTACGCGGAAGTGTTTGACGCACATAACGCACTGGATAAACTCGAAGGCTTTGCCAGCCACTTCGGCCCCGATTTTTACGGCCTGCCCCGCAACACCGACACCATCACTTTGCGACGGGAACCCTGGGAGGCTCCCGCGCAAGTGCCTTTTGGCGATGATATGCTCACCCCGCTGCGCGCCGGGCAAGAGATTAACTGGCGAGTGGTTGAATGAGCACCGACGACATGACAGGCGCTCGCATTTGCGAGCGCTTTCGCGGTTTTTTGCCCGTAATTATCGATGTGGAAACCGGAGGCTTTAACGCCAAAACCGATGCCATTTTAGAAATCGCCGCCACCCTGGTGCGCATGGATTCAGTCGGCGAGATCAGTGTGCACCGCACCTTTGCCTGGCATGTGCAGCCTTTTGCCGATGCCAATATCGAGCAATCCGCACTGGACTTTACCGGCATTGACCCCTGGCACCCGTTTCGCGAGGCAGTCACCGAAGAGGCGGCATTGACAGACATGTTTCGCATTATCCGCAAGGAAATCCGCAACCAGAATTGTACCCGCGCTATTATGGTGGCACACAACGCCCATTTCGATGCCGGTTTTATCAGCGCTGCCACAGAGCGTTGCGCCCTGAAACGCAACCCCTTTCACCCCTTTTCCCATTTCGATACCGCCACCCTGGGCGGCCTGGCCTACGGTCAAACCGTACTCGCCAAAGCCTGCGAACACGCGGGCATCAACTTTGACAACGCCGAAGCACACAGCGCCGCCTACGATGCCGAACGCACCGCCGAGCTGTTTTGCGAAATCGTCAACCAGTGGCATCGTTTGGGTGGCTGGTCGCCCGAGTTCAGCGGCTAATGTTGGTGTCATTTTCAGACACCCTGCATTTATTCTTGCTCGGATATTTCACTTAAGGTGGCGAAACCGATCACTACCGTAACCGTGGTGTAATACATGGCATTACCAATACTGCTGTGACAGCGATACATCGTGGCGAGATAGTCTTTGTCTTTGGCGTACTCTCGCTTAAAACGATGCACGTAATGAATGCAATCATCCACACCGATACCCACCACAATGGCAGCAATGGTGATCGTCATAATATCCAGCGGAATACCGAGCAGCCCCATGATGCCAAGCACCATGGCCGCAGCCAGCAAACAGGGCGCCAGGGCGATAAAAGCCAGACTGAGCGAGTGAAACAGCAGCAGGAACATAATTAAAATCACCAGAAATACGACGCCCAAAGTGAGAATCTGTGATGTAAACAGGCTCTGCAGCACATTGTTGTAAAGCACCAACATGCCCGTCATTTCGACATTCTCTGGCGCAAAATCAAGGTCATTCAGCAAATGTGCATGTATCTGTTTAAGCAGCTCATCCCGGCGCAGCCTGGGGCTGGTTTCCATAGCTCTAAGACTGATACGCACTTCGTCGCCAGCCGCATCAAAATAGGGCTCAAGCAGATTATCCCTCATGGCAGCGGGCAGGCTGTTCTGCAACAGGGCTAACTCCACCGATCCGAGTTTATCGCCCATTAAACTCTCCGACACGGTAAATACCGTATCCAATGACAACACCTTACCGGTCTGCTCAAGGCTGTCTAAATACCGATGCACCTCGCGCAACCGCTCCATGCCCTCCAGAGTAAACCAATAGCTGGGCTGAAAGTCCTCTGTGCCGCTCTGGTCGAAACCGCTATCAAAGCCCTCGTCAAATCCGTCCTCTTCGGCAAAGACATCTTCATCGGCAAAGGCACCGTCGGAGGCCTCCCCATCAAAGCTCACATCCTGCTCCGGCCATTCATCGTCAGATACCGGTGCCTGCTCCGCACTGCCATTGACCGACTCAAGTCCCGGCAAAGTGCCCGCGGTAGCGGGTGCTTTTAATACAATATCCAGCGGAATCGTACCGCCAAGCTGAGAGTCCAGCAGTTCCATACCGCGATAGATTTCCGTGGTCTCGTGAAAATAGTCAATAAAACGGTTTTCCACTTTCAACTGGCTGATACCGTAAACACTCAACACCATCAAGCCCACACTGCACAGCATAATAGTCGTGCCAAACCTGTCGGCAATGCGCGCAAACCTTGCGGTTAAGGTGGGCGTGCCCGATGCTTTGGCAATATGTTTCGTTGGCCACAGGCGAATCGCACAGGGTACGAAAATAAAACTCACCACCAGCGCCACGAAGATACCTGCGGTCATCATCCAGCCAAAATCAATCACCGGCTGAATACCACTGACCACCAGCGACACAAAAGCCACAATGGTAGTCAAGCCAGTATATATGCAAGGCACAATCATAAACTGCACGGTTTTTAGCACGCGATCGTGCAGATTGGCCTCCGGCATCTCCACTTCCAACTCACGGTAACGCACCACAAGATGAATCGCGATTGCCAGGGTGACAATCAACAGCACGGAAACAAAATTCGAAGAAATCACCGTCATGCGCCAATCGAGTGCGCCGAGCAAGCCCAGCATCAGCGTGGCGGTGCTGATACAGGTCAGCAACGGAATAATCACCCAGCGCCACTGCCTGAAAATAATCGCCAGCACCAGTGTCATAATCGCTAGAATCGCACTACCAAACGTCACCAGGTCGCTGCGCACAAAACTGATCATATCCACGGCAATCATCGGTACGCCGCCGACAAAAACCTTGGCATCGCGGGCGTTGTACTGCGCAGCAATGTCGCGCACTTTTTGCACCATCACTTTTTGCGCCTGTGTCGCTTTGGCATTATTGACTTTTACCTGTGCCGACACCCTGGCAAGTTCGGCTTCTTGTGCAATGCTCAACTCCCCCCGGGCGTCGAGCTTGCGCAATTCCTCACGGCGATTCAGCAGCGCTATGCCCTCTTCGTCGCGCGCAATATTGATTTGCACCGCCGCGGTTTTACCATCGCGGCTCACCAGTAAATCGCGATAAATCACGCTGGTGGTAAGCTCTTTCAAAGCCAGTTCCCGACTGATGGATTTATCCCGCAAACTGGGTAAACCCTCGGCAGAGGTAACATCCGTCAAGGTCATTGGCGGGCTTTGTAATAAGGGCACATCCAAAACAGTGGTCACTGAAGACACGCCTTTGAGCACACGCAGCCTGGCGGCCATTTGATCTAAAGCGGCGAGCGAGTCGTCGCCCAGCAACTCGCCTTTGGGTTGCCAGGTCAACACCAAAAACTCCTCACTGCCGTAGCGACTGGCCACTTCGCGAAACAATTCCAATGAGGGATCGCCCTTTAACATCAGGGAATCCGCCGATGCCTCGATCTTGATTTTATCCAACTGCGTAGCGGCAATGCCGGTCAACAACGCCAGCACTATCACCCACAGCAAAGGCCGCTGTAACACAATGCCGTCGTACCAGCGGCCAATTCCTTCAATCATCTGTTGATCCTTGTTTGCTGGCTACTGCATCCAGCAATTGTTGATGCACGCCACCAAAACCGCCATTACTCATGACCACAATACGATCACCCTCCCTGGCCTCGGTCACAACACTGTGTACCAGTTCATCGAGGTCGTTGTGAACACTGGCTGGCACCGGGCTTTTATCCAGCAACTCTTGCAACGACCAGGACGCATCACCCTGATACCAGAACACTCGATCGGCCTTCTCCGTTGCCGGTGTCAAAAGCGCGCGGTGCTCACCGGAGCGCATGGTATTTGAGCGCGGTTCTATGACTGCAAAAACGCGCCCAGGTTCAGCGCCGTCCGCCAGCCCTGCCAGAGTGCTGGCAATCGCGGTGGGATGATGAGCAAAGTCATCGTAGACTTTGATACCCGCCACTTCGCCGCGCAACTCCAAACGGCGTTTCACTCCGGAAAAACCGTGTATAGAGGCCATAGACACGCGAGGATCGATACCAATATGACGCGCACAGGCAATTGCGCACAGGGCATTTTCCACGTTGTGCCTGCCCACAAAGGGCACTTTCACCGGGTAATCACCACCCTGCCAGTTGAGGGTAAACGCGCTGCCGTCGCTGTTGTCCAAATGCACGTTCCAGTCGGCTTTGGGGTTGTCGACACCAAAACTTTGTGCAGGCGTCCACAAGCCCTGGGCCAACACCTCATTCACCGCTGGCACATCGGCGGGGTAGACCACAAGACCATTCCCCGGCACACAGCGTAGCAGGTGATGGAACTGGCGCTGAATAGCGGCGAGATCCGGAAAAATATCCGCGTGATCGAATTCCAAATTATTGATGCACAGGGTACGTGGCCGATAGTGCAGGAATTTGGAGCGCTTATCGAAGAATGCCGTGTCGTATTCATCGGCCTCTACCACAAAAAAATCGCTGCGCCCAAGTCGCGCCGACACACCGAAATGCCCCGGCACGCCGCCGATTAAAAACCCAGGCGCAAAACCTGCGTCATCTAAAATCTGCGCCAACATAGAGCTGGTTGTGGTTTTACCGTGTGTGCCGGACACCGCAATCACCCAGCGGTCGCGCAACACATTTTCCGCAAGCCACTGGGGACCGGAAATATAAGGTGTCGGACTGTTGAGCAGTGCCTCCACGGCGGGGTTACCGCGACTTAAGGCATTGCCAATCACCACACAATCCGGCTCCAGGCTCTGGATGTGCTCGGGCAGATAGCCTTCGCACAGTTCAATACCCGCGTCTTGTAACTGTGTGCTCATCGGTGGATAGACGTTCGCGTCACTGCCACTGACGGTAAAACCCAACTCCCGGGCGAGTAAGGCAATACCGCCCATAAACGTGCCACAAATACCTAAAATATGAATATGACTGCTCAAATCAGGCCCTCCCTAAAACGATGCGCATAATATCACGGACACAGGGCTTGCCGTGAGCGGCAAACACTGTGACCCGCATCAACAAACAGGCAAAAATACCGCCCCGCGGCCCCAAACGCTTACAACTGCCAGGCAGTGTGGCTTATGATAGTCACGAAGCCAACAATTTTTCAGGACTCGCAACTTATGCCAAAACGCAATGCCTTTTACGCCCAATCGGGCGGCGTCACTTCTGTTATCAACGCCAGCGCCTGCGGCGTTATCGAAACTGCGCGCAAACACCGGCGCCATATCGGTAAACTATACGCCGGTCGCAACGGGATTCTCGGCGCGCTGCAGGAAGAACTGATAGACACCAGCAAGGAGAGTAAACGCGCGATTGCCGCCCTGCGTCATACACCCTCCGGTGCATTCGGCTCCTGCCGTCACAAAATGAAAAGCATTGAAGAAAATCGCGCCGAGTACGAGCGTTTGATCGAAGTATTTAAGGCGCATGATATCGGCTATTTTTTCTACAATGGCGGCGGTGACTCCGCTGACACCTGCCTGAAAGTCTCCCAGCTAAGTGAAACAATGGGCTATCCCATTCAGGCCATCCACGTACCCAAGACCATAGACAACGATCTGCCCATCACCGACAACAGCCCAGGGTTTGGCTCGGTAGCAAAATATGTGGCCATTTCCACCCGGGAAGCGGCGCTTGATGTCGCATCCATGTGCGAGACATCCACCAAGGTGTTTGTCCTGGAAGTGATGGGTCGTCACGCGGGCTGGATCGCCGCTGCCGGTGGTCTGGCGGGCGAAGAAGAAGCGGATGCGCCGCATATTATCCTGTTCCCTGAAATTGTGTTTAACCGCGAAAAATTCCTAAAACGCGTACAGCGCTGCGTCAAACGCTACGGCTATTGCGTGATCGTGGCCTCTGAGGGCGTGCATTACAAAGACGGTACTTTCCTCGCTGACTCCGGACTGCGGGATGCCTTTGGCCACGCCCAGCTCGGCGGCGTCGCCCCCACACTGGCGGAAATGGTCAAATCGGAACTCGGTTATAAATACCACTGGGCCGTGTCGGACTACCTACAGCGCTCCGCACGCCATATTGCCTCGGCCACAGACGTCGAGCAGGCCTACGCCATGGGCGAGGCTGCGGTAGAAATGGCAGTGGCGGGTAAAAATGCGGTAATGCCTACGATTGTGCGCAAAAAAGGCAGTCGCTACGCCTGGGAAATCGGCGAAGCGCCGCTGGAGAAAGTCGCCAACACCGAGAAAAAACTACCGCGCAATTACATCTCCCGCGATGGTTTTAGCATCACCGATGCAGCGCGCGCCTACCTGGCACCGCTGGTTCAGGGCGAGGACTACCCACCCTATAAAAACGGCATGCCCGAATATGTCAGCTTGAAAAACGAACTGGTGCCGCGCAAATTGCGTAAGCGGTTTAAGGTCGGCTGATAACAAACGGGGCAGATCGGC
>PDSN01000235.1 GCA_002748505.1 Gammaproteobacteria bacterium
CAGATAACGGCCAATGCCATGTTCTTCGTGTACGACCGGAGCACCTTCACTCAAGTCGGTGAGGTTACGGATAATCGCATCGGCATCGCGGGTCGGGCGGCTACGGCGGCGTTTTTGTTTGACCTGTTCGCCCTGTAACAGATTTTCCGGTATCACGGTAATACCGGAACCGGGATGCTGGAAGCCGGTTTCCAGTGGTGCGACGGTTACTGCTATACGAGCATCACCGGCGAGAAAGTCCTGCCAGTTATCGACAGTAGTGATCGTGAGGTGATTATCACGCAACAGGCTGATCAGGGCTTCACGTCTGCCCGGTGATTCGGCGGTAAACAATACACGGCCCGGTAAATCTTTCAGGAACTGTTGTAGTAACAGCAGCGGTTGTTCATGACGGGCATGGATCAGCAGCGAGGGCAGGGCGCGGGTGGCGTAGTTACAGGCTGCTTCGTCCTGCCATTCAAAGTTCCGGGTGTGTATCACCCGCTGTGCATTCAATAGGCTCTGTAACTCATCCGGCGGGGTATATAAACGCTCAGGTGGCAGAATGGGGCGCTCAATGTCATGCCGCCGTTCTTCATGGCGATGAGCCACGTTTTGCCAGAAGCTGTCGATCGCCGCCGGGATTTCACCGACCTGGATCAGCAGTGTTTTTTCCGGAAGGTAGTCAAACAGGTGGGCGGTCTCTTTGAAAAACAGTGGCAGATAATATTCCAGTCCGGAGGGTGGACTGCCCTTACTGACATCATTGTAAATCCGGCTGACCGTAATATCACCTTCTATTTGCTGACGGTAACTGGCCCGGAATTGCTGAATGCCCTGCTCATCCAGCGGAAATTCGCGGGCAGGCAACAGTTCAATACGTTCCATTTTATCGGCGGTGCGCTGGGTTTCCGGAGAAAAGCTGCGGATGGTTTCTATTTCATCATCAAACAGGTCGATGCGATAAGGTACTGTACTGCCCATCGGGAACAGGTCAATCAATGCGCCGCGAGTGGCGTATTCGCCGTGCTCCATGACCTGACTGGCATGACGATAGCCGGACTTTTCCAGG
>PDSN01000051.1 GCA_002748505.1 Gammaproteobacteria bacterium
GGGAACGCGCAGTCTTCGAGCTCCATGCGCACCCCTTCCAGGGCTTCCAGGGCCGGGGTGATGTCCAGCAATTGCAGGATCACAGGCTGGTCTTCGCCCAGCATAGCGCCAGAGGCGATGCGAAACAGCAGGGCGTAGCCGATTTGTCCAGCGGCGCCGGTCACAGTAACTCGAACAGGTTGTTTCATGGAAAACGCTCCTTTTTTGGGTATGTCGTGAATAAAACTTAATCGCAACATTGTATTCCTCTGCTGCCATAATTGCTACTAGGCAATGCTGCGCGTAAAATTACGCCCATTTGAAATCCTACGGAATTGGCTACACTGTGCGCGAATTAAGCAAGAAAGAGCGAACCGAGTTCAATAAGCTGCAAAAACGTCTGCGCCGCAACGCGGGTAATGCGATTGCGGATTACAATATGATCGAGGCGAATGACAAGGTGATGGTGTGCCTGTCCGGCGGCAAGGATTCCTACGCCATGCTCGATATTCTCATCAGTCTGAGGCGCAATGCGCCGGTGTCGTTTGAGCTGGTGGCGGTGAATCTGGATCAAAAACAACCCGGCTTTCCGGAGCATGTATTGCCAGCGTATCTGGATAATCTGGATGTGCCTTACTATATTTTGGAAAAAGACACCTACAGCATCGTAAAATCCGTTGTGCCCGAGGGCAAGACCACCTGTGGGCTGTGTTCGCGCCTGCGCCGGGGCAGTTTATACGGGTTCGCCAAGCAAATAGGTGCGACTAAAATTGCCCTGGGGCATCACCGCGATGACATTGTGGAAACCTTGTTTCTCAATATGTTCTTTAATGGCAGTTTAAAGGCAATGCCGCCCAAACTCTTATCCGACGATAAGGACAATATCGTGATTCGCCCCATGGCTTATTGCAAGGAAAAAGACCTGGCGCAATACGCCGACTATAAAGCGTTTCCCATTATTCCCTGTAATCTTTGCGGTTCGCAGACCAATTTACAGCGTGTGGCGATAAAAAACATGCTTCTCGATTGGGAGAAACAATACCCCGGGCGTACCGAAACCATTTTTAAGGCGATCTCCAATGTCGCCCCCTCCCAGTTGGCAGATACAAAATTATTTGATTTTGCCGGGCTTAAAGCCACTGCACAGGACAGCGATTTACACATCAATGTCATTGCGGCGGTAAATCTTTAGGTTACGGGGTGTTAGCCGTCTCTGATCTCAGCCTTGAGCGCGGCGGCCGCTTGTTGTTTAGCGACTTGAGTTTTAGTGTCGGTGAAGGCGAGATGGTGCAAATCATCGGCGCCAATGGCAGCGGAAAAACCAGTTTATTGCGGGTTTTGGCGGGTCTGTCGCGCTGGGCCCTGCGCGGTGAGGTCAGGTTTTGCGGCGAGCCCCTGGCAAAATCCGCGGAATTTGCCAGACAGCGTTTATACCTGGGGCATCTCAGTGCGGTGAAGGGCGTATTAAGCCCCAGAGAGAATCTGCGCTATCACTTGAGCGGGCAGTTTTACCCCAGCTTGACGGCGATTGACGAGGCGCTGGATGCGGTGGGTTTGTACGGCTGTGAAGATGTGCCCTGTCACCATTTATCCGCCGGGCAGCAGCGAAGGGTGAATTTAGCACGGCTGTATTTATCAGATTGCAAATTGTGGCTGCTGGACGAGCCCTTTACCGCGATTGATGCGGCGGGTATTGCCGCACTGGAACAGCGCATGGCCGACCACGTTCGCAGCGGTGGAGCGGTGTTGCTGACTTCCCATCAAACCCTGGCTGAGAATGCTCGCAGTATTGATCTGCAGGGCGGGAAACAATGAGTTTGCTGGTCTACGCCCAGAGTATATTGGCACGCCAGCTATTGCTGGCGTTTCGCCGTCCCATGGATGTGGTTAATCCGCTGCTGTTTTTCGCCATGGTGCTGCTGCTGTTTCCTCTGGGGCTTGGCCCGGACCCGCAACAACTGGCCCTATTTGCGCCGGGCATTTTATGGGTGGTGGCGCTGCTGGCGAATTTGCTGACCGCCGACAGTCTGTTGCGTTCGGACTACGACGACGGTTCGCTTGAGCAGTTGCTGTTAGCGCCTTATCCCTTGTATATAAGCGCTTTGTGCCGCTGTATCGTCCACTGGTTGCTGTGCGGTTTGCCCCTGGTGGTGTTGTCCCCCCTGTTTGCGCTGATGCTTCATTTGCCGGGCAGCGCAATTCCCGCGTTGATGCTCGCGCTGTTGTTGGGCACGGCGGTGTTGAGTTTTCTGGGAGCTATCGGCGCGGCGCTGACCGTGGGCTTAAAACGCGGTGGTATGTTGATATCCCTGATAATTCTGCCGCTGTATCTGCCAGTACTTATCGTTGGCTCGGCCTGTGTCGAGGCCGCCGTGCGGGGTGCGCCAGTACAGCCCTTTTTATTGCTGCTAAGTGCAATGCTCTGCCTGAGTCTGGCCCTTGCACCGCTTGCAGTGGCGGCGGGGCTTAGAATATCGGTGGAAGCTCAGTAGTAAGACTGTGCGAAAATACCAGAAGGAAGGAGCGACGGGAACGACACCCTGATAAAGACTGTCTTCTCATGACCTTAGAGACGATATTTGGCATAATGATCGTTTTATGTGCATACCCACCACGGTACGTTTTTATCCATGTGGACATTCTTTCATAAACTGGGCTCACCGCCATGGCTGTACGATTTCTCGGCCAGGGTGCTGCGCTATTTGCTGCCGCTGACCCTGCTGGCGCTGGTGGTGGGCGCGGTGTGGGGTTTGTTGTTTACCTCGCCGGATTTCCGCCAGGGCAACAGCTATCGCATTATTTATATTCACGTGCCTGCCGCTCTGGTGGCGCTGGCGGGGTATTATGTCATGGCCATTGCCGGGGCGATCAGCCTTATCTGGAAGATGAAGGTGGCGGACATGGCGATGAGAAGCGCCGCTTCCAGCGGTGCGGCTTTTACTTTTATCGCCCTGGTGACGGGGGCTATTTGGGGCAAACCCACCTGGGGTACCTGGTGGGTGTGGGATGCGCGCATTACCTCAATGGTGGTATTGTTGTTTTTGTATTTGGGCGTGATAGCGTTGTATCAGGCGTTTGACAACAAACAGGCGGCCAATAAAGCCTGCGCCATACTGGCACTGGTGGGCACGGTGAATATTCCGATTATCTACAAGTCGGTGGATTGGTGGTACAGTCTGCATCAACCGGCAACGATCAAGTTTACCAGCGAGAGCACCATTCACAGCAGTATGCTGTACCCGCTGTTGCTGATGATTGGCGCTTTTTATGCCTTGTTCGCCTGCGTTGTGCTGCTTAACCTGCGCACTGAGATTTTGGCGACCCAGGCGCGCAGCACCTGGCTGCGCAAATTGTTAGACGAGTCGTGCTGATGTATTTCGACAGCTTGCAGGCGGTTGCACAAATGGACGGTCACGGCGCTTTTGTGTGGTCGGCCTATGGCATTACCACGGTGGTACTTGGCCTGCTTATTATCGTGCCTTTGCGGCGTCAGCGCGCGCTTGCGCGGCGCATTCAGGGTGAACTTCGCCGCGCCAGGCGCCAGCAACAACAGGCCGGGCACGCGAGCTAGACTTATGCATCCAGCAAGAAAACAGCGTTTGTGGGTAGTGCTGATGATCGTGGCGTTCTCAAGCGCTGCCGTGGGTCTGGCGGTGTATGCCCTGCGCGGAAATATCAATCTGTTTTATCCGCCAGCGCAGGTGATGTCCGGCGCCGCGCCCCTCGATACGCCGCTTCGCGTCGGCGGCATGGTGGTGGCGGGCAGTGTCAAACGCAGCCCCGACACGCTCAACGTAGAATTTCAAGTAACTGATTATAAAGCTGTCGTAACTATACGATATACCGGCATTTTGCCTGATTTGTTTGGCGAGAAACAGGGTGTCGTCGCCGCGGGTAAGCTAAACGCCGACAAAGTGCTTATCGCCACGCAGGTGTTGGCAAAACACGACGAAAACTATATGCCGCCAGAGATCACCGAGTCCCTGCAAAAACCTGCCCAGAGCGAGCAGCCATGATCGCCGAGATAGGCCACTTTGCGCTGATTCTGGCGTTTTTTCTGAGCGTGCTGCTGGTGGCGGTACCCCTGTGGGGGGATTGGCGCAACAATGCCGCCGCGCTGGCAATGGCGCCATCCCTGGCATTGGGCCTGTGTTGTATGCTGACGGTGAGTTTTGTTTGCCTGGCCACGGTGTTTTTGCGCGATGATTTTAGCGTGGCGCTGGTGGCGTCCCACAGCAACAGCCTGTTGCCCTGGTATTACAAAATCTCTGCCGTGTGGGGCAATCACGAGGGTTCGCTGCTGCTCTGGGTGTTGATTTTATCCCTGTGGATGAGTGCTGTGGCGCTGTTCAGCCCCGGCCTGCCGATGCTGATGCTGGCGCGGGTGTTGGCAGTGATGGGCGCGGTGGGTGTGGGTTTTAGCTCGTTTTCACTGTTTACTTCCAACCCGTTTTTGCGCCTGTTGCCCAATCCGCCCAGCGATGGTGCCGACCTGAACCCCTTGCTGCAAGATCCGGGGCTGATTTTTCATCCGCCATTGTTGTACATGGGGTATGTGGGTTTTTCTGTGGCCTTTGCCTTTGCCATCGCCGCACTGATGGGCGGGCGGCTTGATGCCGCCTGGGCGCGCTGGTCGCGACCCTGGACCAACGCCGCCTGGGCGTTTTTAACCCTGGGCATCGCCCTGGGTAGCTGGTGGGCTTACTATGAATTGGGCTGGGGCGGCTGGTGGTTTTGGGATCCGGTGGAAAACGCGTCCTTTATGCCCTGGCTGGTGGGCACGGCTTTGATACACTCGCTGGCGGCCACGGAAAAGCGCGGCCTGTTTAAAAGCTGGACGGTATTGCTGGCGATTGCCGCTTTTTCTCTTAGTTTAGTCGGCACATTTTTAGTGCGCTCGGGGGTGCTTACCTCCGTGCACGCCTTTGCCACCGACCCCGCACGCGGGGTGTATATTTTATCCTTTTTAGCCGTGGTCGTCGGTGGTTCGCTGACCCTGTACGCCCTGCGCGCTCCGGCGGTCAGCTCGCGGGTGAGTTTTCAGGCGCTGTCGAAAGAGTCTTTTTTGCTGGTTAACAATGTGGTGCTTTTGGTCGCCATGCTGACGGTGCTGTTTGGCACTCTGTTTCCGCTGTTTATGGACGCGCTGGGGCAAGGCAAATACTCGGTCGGGCCACCTTATTTCAACACCGTATTTGTGCCGCTGATGGCGGTGTTAATGCCGTTTATGGGTCTTGGGCCTGCGGCGCGATTTAAACGCGACACCGCTTCGCGCCTCGCGGCCGAATTGTTTATTCCCCTTGTGGCGGCGCTGCTGCTTGGGTTTATTTTGCCCTTGTTTTTCGGCGCATCCTACAATATCTGGGCGGCGCTGGCGCTGGTGCTGGCGTTCTGGCTGATGTTCAGTTTAATACGCGATGGCCTGCGCAGG
>PDSN01000040.1 GCA_002748505.1 Gammaproteobacteria bacterium
GTGACCGATTGTTCCACATCCATGGTCACCAGGCCACCGGCATTGACCGATGGCCGCACCGACAACTCAACGCCGGTGTCGCGATAGCTCACGGAATTGCTGATCACGCCGCCGTTGGTAATATTCTGGGTGCCCTGCACGGGCACTTCGTCGCCCACGTGAATAGACGCGGTCTGATTGTCCAATACCATCACCGAGGGCGTAGAAATCACATTTAACAGGGACTGGGTGGCCAGCGCGTTGAGCATGGCGGCAATATCACCGGTGCTGTTGAGCACAGTGTAAGAAAAGCCTGCAACATTTGAGGCAATGCTGGCGGCTTTGGATTGCTGGCCGCTGGCGGTGTAGTCAGACCCCAAACCCGCGCGGAAAGTCCATTCCAGGCCGTATTCCAGCTCGTCAGTCAGGGTGACTTCAATGATGCTCGCCTCGATAATGACCTGCGTGGGGACAACGTCTAAGCGCTCCAGGGCGCTGGCGATTTTGCGGTAGTTTTTGCCGCTGGCGTAAATCATCAGGGCGTTGTTGTCCTCATCGGCAACCACGCGCACATCCTCCAACTCGTATTTCTGGCCACCGCTACCGCGGTTAGCCGTGTTACCGGCAAAACCGCCGGTACTGCCAACGCCGGTGGAATCGGTAACGGTCTCTGCATCCATTCCCGGCGCCACGCCGCTGTTGCTGGCATCGCTGCCAAAGCCAGAATCACGACCCGCAGTGCTGCCATCACGGCTGCCGCTGCCGGAGTAAATGCTGTTTAACAATTCTGCCAGGCGCGTAGCGGAGCTGTTTTGCACGGGATAGACATAGAGGCGCTTTTCGTAGTGGGAATCGGGGGCGTTGTCCAAACGACTGATCCAGCGCCCGACCTGGTTTAAATAATGAGCGCGCGGGGTAACGACCAGGACACTGTTCAAGCGCTCAATAGGCACTATCCGCACCAGGGAGCCAAGCCCCAGGCCACCTGCTTTTTCATTGGAACCGAGCAGGCCACCAAGGGTATCAGCCATATCCGAAACGGCGCTGTTTTCCAGCGGGAAAATACCCACCGACATGCCCTTCAGGGCATCCACATCGAAAGTGGTAATCATCTGTTGCCAACCGCGCAATTGCTCCTGTGTGCCCGCGAGCATGAGTAAGTTGCGCGCATTGTCGACGCGCATAAACGCCGTTTCCGGGGCAACCGGCTTCAAGATCTCTGCCATATTGCCCGCGCTGATATGCTGCAGAGGAATGATCACGGTGGAATAGCCCGCCACGGGGTTGTCGGGCGATGACAGCGTCGGCGACAGCCTGGCGGCGCCACTGGCTTTGGTCACATAAAAACGATCGCCCTCACCGCGCACCAGAGCGGCGCCATTACCCTGCAGCAGGGATTCCAACACACCGAGCAGTTCATCCCGCGGCACGGGTGTGGCCGTGCGCAAGGTCACGGCACCACCAACGGGGCTGTCGACGATATAGTCCAGCCCGAGAATATCCCCCAACACGGCGTGCACCACTTCCATCAGTGGCGCCTGTTCAAAATTCAAACTCACCGCATCGCCCACCACACGCACTGGCTTGCGCCCAGGCGGTGGATTGATCTGGCGATCAGTACCGCGGTACAGCACAGGCTTGGCGCGCTCGGTGAGGCTGGCGGCAACTTCCTGCGCGCTCGACAGTGGCTGTTTGCTCAAGCGCGGGTCAGCCTGCCCAGCGTCGTCAACGCTGACACCGTCTGCACCGTTTGGCAGATTGGCCAGACCCTGGCCTGGCACCGGCTCTGGCGTAGTGGCACAGCCGAACAGAGCGGCCACAAACACGGTGACAAAGACATTTTTCGCGGTAGTTTTTGATAGTACTGTTGGCATGTGACTTCCGTTAGTGGCCTAGCGCTGGTTAGAAGCGCGTATTGTACGCTTCGACTTGTTGGTTTTACTGTTAGCTTTTGCCGCGTCCTCGCGCTTTAGCGGCACATCGCTGCGCCGCTCGCCTCGGGTCATGGTGACTTTCCCTGCACCCACACTCGCAAGCTCCCAACCCGCAATGGATTCACCCACTGCCACGCGCTTGCGCTGCTGTTTAAAACGCACGATCATGCCGCCGTTGTCACCATCGCTGAACAGCCCCAAAACGATGAGGTTTTTAAGCTCGTCCGCCACCTGCGCTTCATCGACGGGCTCATCGGTCTCTTCCACCGGCGCCAATGGACGACGGGATGACCAGAACAAGGGGCGCTCTAACATCGCCTGGCGCGGCTCGGCGCCAAGCGGCGATACCGTTGCAACGGCCAGCGCACGGGTGGCATCGCGCGCGGGCAGCACCGGCTCCGGCACTTCACTGCGCAGGGAGACCAGCAGGGCAACCACTAAGGCCAGCACCAGAGTCGCGGTTATCACTGCGGCGGCAAGTAACATCTGCCGCTCGGCGCGTTCGGGCTGGGCGAGGCGACGACTCATGATTTACCCCGCAAACTCTTTAAGGTAAAACTCACCCGTACCCGCTGCACATCACTCTTGCGACTCGTCGGGCGCATATCAATATTCTCGATCAAAACGCGCGGCTCAAACGCAGCCAGCCCCGCCAGCGCCGCATCCAGAGCCGCGAGATCGCCCGCAGCGTTAATGCGCAGACTGATTTCTTCAAACTGCTCGGTATCACGCACCGGCATAATGCGCGAGTCGGCAATGGTCATGCCACTGTTTTGAATCACTTCGCGCAATCTGCGCTGCATCGCCGCAGAAACCCCCGCTTGATCCATACTGGCAGGATAAACCAAACGCTGTAAGTTTTCCGCCGCGGTAAAGCGCGCCTGCCGAATTTGTTCGGCGGCCTCGATGATGCCCGCCATGCGCGCCGCCCCCGGGCGCAGGCGTTCGATATCACTTTGCGCGGAAAAACCCATCACCAACAGTTTTACCGCCAAAAACAGGGCCAGTAACAGAGGCAGCAAAAGACTGGCACCCAAAACCCAGGCGGCGCTGGGATGGTGTTTTAACCACGCTCTCACGGGTTTTGCTCCTGCATCGACACGTCGTCAATGTCGGTGGCAATGGTTAAATCCAGCATAAAACGCTCCAGGCCGGTATTGCCCAATTTGGTAATTGCCTGGGGCGCAGTCACCTCGGCATAGGCCGGGTGTTCGGTTAACTGTTGCAGAACCTCGGCCACGTTTTTACCGTTGCCCTGCATACGAATGCTGGTACCGCGCTGGGAAAACTGCAGCAAAGAAATATCGTCATTCAGCAAGGCGGTCAGGCGCGCCAGCTCCACATGGGGGTTGGGGTACTCAGCGGCAAGGCTTTGCGCCGCGTCAATCAATGCATTGGACGCAGCCAGTTCACTGCGCCACTCGCTGGCCTCGCGCGCGGCGAACTTCGCGCTTTCGTACACCGCCTCAATTTTACCGAGGCGCAGCGATTGGGTAAGAGCAAACAGGCCGGGCAGCAATACCAGAGCCAACAAGGCATAGGCAAACAACAGGGCGAGGCGATGCAGACGACGGCGATAACGCCTATCGCGGCGTCGCTCGCCAAAGCCCGTCAGGGCGACGGGTTGATCGTCCACCAGCGCCCAGGCTTCCTGTTGATTCGGCTCAAAATGCGGGTATTGCGCCTTCAGCCAGGGCAGCGCCACCGAGCGCTGCGCTATGACCAATACCACATTGAGCTGTTGACTATCGCGCGACACCAGGCGCCAGCCGTGCAGCGTATCACCCTCCGGAAACGGACTGCTGGCCGCCACTTCCAAGGCAATTACCTGCTCCAATTCGTTACTGGCAGCCAGCGGCAGACTGAGTTTTTTGACCAGCGTCTGCTCATCACCCAGCAGCAGCGCTTCAAGCGGCGTGTCAGCTTGCGCGGCGAGCTTGCCCGCCTGAAAATAGCGGCTGCGCTTGCCATCTTTGAGTTCGACCACATCATCGAGGCGCGCGCGAACGGGTGATTCATCCCCCCACAAAAAGTCGCGCCACGCGGCGCGCCAACTCCTGCCGAGCTGGCGCACGTCATAACCCATAAACTCCCATTGTTGTGCCGATTGTTGCAAGTGCTTACCCTGTAGACAACAGTCGCGGCGGTTCGCGACGGTAAATGTGCCAAGGTAACACACCTTGAGCGCTGCGACCTATTTTAACCCAACATCTGCGCAGAAACTGCTTTTCGTTGACATTTACTACCGCATCAACGCGATACATCATGATATGCCGAGTAGACTGAAACTCTCTGGCAAAACCGAAACCGCCCATATTGGCCCCATCGCCACCGCGCGCACTCACGATGCGCTGGGCTTGATCGGCATCTGCGCCCAGCACGGCCAGCACCGCTGGCGGTGCAAAACCCACGTTCACCCCCGGCTGCCCCGTGCCAGCGCCATACATCACCGAGCGCAGGCGTTCGAGCAATTCGCGGCCAATGCCGGGAACACGCAGCAGATCTTCCAGGACATCAAAATGTGGATTGTATTTTAACCGACCCTGTTGGCGCGGTGGATTGCGGTAATTGACTACCCGTTGCGCCAGCGCCTCGGCACGCTCCATCGGTACCTTTCCCGCAACAGTAAACGCTTTAACCAACAACCCCGGCGGTGCGGCATTCACATCGATCAAGCCGCTCAAACTCACCACCGTGACCTGAGCGCTAATCCCCCCAAGCATCACATTGGTTTGCGACCACCCCCGCTTAGTTCCCCCGATCTTGGTGGCATACCAGCGATCCATCCCCAACTGCACAGCACCGTCACCGGCAGCGGCGGCAATGGCTTGATCGCGGTGCAACTGCGCAAGTCGCACATCGAGACGCGATTGCGCCACCAGGGCAACGACCAGCAGTGACAATGCGGCGACAAACCACATCAACATCGCCAGGGCAACGCCCTTTTGTGAAGGAATACGCAACATCATTGCGGCAGACTCACCACCAGTTGTGGCCAGTAACGCTCACCCACTTTTATCTGCAGACTCACCGCACGGGGGTTGCCGCCCTCATCCTGCCATTGACTTTGCCAGGGCTCGTCACCAAAAGGGCGATATTGCACAGTAAATTCCTGCACATTCCTGACCAGCTCGCGCCTGGCGGCATTTGACCAGGGTCTCGGTTCCTTTCCTACCAGCCTGTCAACAGCGCTGTCACGCCAGTACAACATGAGTTTGTTCTCTTCGCGCACCAGCCGCAACTCGTAGCTGCCACCGGTATCTTGACCAAACATCAGTGGCGCTTTCCAGATCAGTTCGTGTTGTGTACCCTCAAACAAGCCATCGTTATCCATTGAACTGCCACCGCCGGCGCGTAAAAGGCCAGTGTTCTGTGGCGGCACGGCAGATTCCAGAGCATTGCGCAAAAACTGCGACACCATGCGCATGTCATCCACTCGCGATGTCACCGCACTCACACTTTCCCTGGTGTTGCCCAGTGTGCGCATGGCGCTGATGGTGGCGGCCAGCAACAGGGACAACAGAGTAAGCGCGACGACGACTTCAACCAGGGTGAAGCCGCGCTGCCTGTGACATAACTCACCTTGCGCCCGCGCTGGTAACACCTCGCTATAGGCACTCATTGTGCTATGCCTTCGGCAATGGACAGCAGCTTCACTTCGCGGGTTTTGCGGCCATCGCGCCAGCTTACCGTGACCGTGATATTTTGCAGTGCGCCCTCGGGCAAGCCCTCAGTCGCGCTGACTCGGGGCGCGGCGCTGACCTGCCAGTTAAAGCCGCCGCTGGTTTTGCCCGACTCATTTACGCCGCCCTCTGGCACATAGGCGTTGTTGGCCAGCACCGAGCGCGCCAGTTCCACCGCATAGGCGTAGCGTTCATCCACCGCAACGGCCTTGGTCGCGCCGCCTGCGGCTCGATACAGGGCACCCAGTGACAGCGCTAAAATCGCCATCGCTACGACCATTTCCAGCAGAGAAAAACCGCGCTGGCGCATATTAACTGGCCTGCTCATCGTGGGTTTGCACACGCACATTGCCGAGCAGCCAGTCCACAACAATGTTGGCACCCGCGCCGCCGGCGCGGCGCAGGGCGATGGTGCCACCGCTGCTGTCACCCTGCGGGTAGAAACGAATCACCCCGGCGTCATCGCGATTGAGCTGACGCGCTGATTCCACAGTGACTTTGATCGATGAGGGCAGGCGCAGGGTTTTGTCGCCACTTCGAAGTTCACGCTTCTCGGGATTTATCAACACATCCTGGGCGCGACCTTTGCTGATAGCCTTTAAGCGCGCATCACCGAGCAGGGTAGTGATATCCTGCAGGGCGCTCTGATATTGCATGGCGCTGTACATAACCCGTGTGGCTGGCACGGCGGCAGCCATCACCAGACCGGCGATGGTCAGCGCCAGCAGCAATTCGATTAAACTGAAGCCAGCGTGGTGAGTACGCGCGCCCAAAGTCAACGTTTACTGCCAGTTGGTAACATCGGCGCTTTCGCCTTCACCACCGGGCGAGCCGTCTTCACCGTAGGAAAAAATATCGATATCACCATGCTCACCGGGGCTTTTGTAGTGATAGTCGCGGTTCCACGGGTCTTTGGGCAAGCTGCCTTTTTTAAGGTAGGGGCCATTCCAACCCGCAGCGTTGCCGGGCTTTTTCACCAGTGCCTGCAAACCCTCGGAACCCGAGGGAAAGCGACCGACATCCAGTTTATAAACTTCCAGGGCCTGCTCAAAATCCTGAATCTGCAACTTGGCGGTTTTGGTTTTGGCGCCGCCCAATTGATTGAGCACCGCGGGGCCAACCAAACCGCCGAGCAAGCCGAGAATCACCAGCACCACCAGCATTTCAATTAAGGTGATACCCCGTTGATATTGAGGTTTTGCTTTTCCAGAACGCATCGTTTTTCCTCTGTTTCCCATGCTATATAAAAAATGACCCGCCCAACCCACTTACATGGCGAGATTGTTGACCGACAAAATGCCCATCAAAATGGCCACGATAATGAAGGCAATAATCGCGCCCATGGTTAAAATCAACACTGGCTCCAGCAGCGCCAAACCGCGCTTGATACCGCTTTGCACGTTATTGTCAAACACCCGCGCCAGTTCCAGCAGCATTTGATCCAAACTGCCGGACTCCTCACCCACGCGCAGCATCTGAATCACCATCGGCGTGAATTTGCCGCTGCTCGCAAGCGTTACCGACATGCGCTTACCCGCTTTGACCGCAGGTGCAAGCTCGGCTAACTCCTGCTTAAGCACACGGTTATCGACGGTGTCTATGCCAATGGAAATCGCCTTCAGCAGCGACACGCCATTTTCCAACAGCGTACCCACGGTACGGGCAAACTTTGACATCTCAAACTCGAAAATAATTCCCCCGGCAATCGGTAGTTTCAGCAAGCGCTGATGCAATGCCAATCTGCCCGCCTCGCTGGCAAGCTGCTGACGCACAATAAACACCACCGCGGCAACCAGCAACAGTATCAACCACCAATAAGCGCCGAGAAAGTCACCGGCGGCAATCACTGCACGGGTAATCATCGGCAGCGCATCGCCCATATCTTCAAAGAGCGCTTCAAACTGCGGCACCACAAAGCCGAGCATGGCAAACACCGAAATACAGGCCACGACCAGCAAAATGCAAGGGTAAATCAACGCCGAAACCACCGCGTCGCGGGTGGTTTTCGCGTTATCCAAATGCTCAACCAGGCGCTCCAACACCGCCGATAGCTGCCCCGAAGCCTCACCCGCGCGCACCATGCTCAAGTAAAAGGTGCCAAAACTCTCCTCAAAAGGCTGTAGCGCCGCACTTAAGGCCTTACCGCCCTTAACATCGGCGAGCAGGGCGCGCAGAACCTGGTCTGCGGCGGGCTCGGCGGCCATATCGATCAACACTTTCAAGGCGCGATCAAGGGGCAGCCCCGCGCGCAACAGCACCGCCAGCTCAGAGGTGAGCGACAACACATGCTCGCGTTTTAATTTGCCAACCACCTCGCCCTTGTCTGCCGCCGCAGCGCCACCGGCCTCAATCGACAACAGGGTAAACCCCTGGGCGCGCAACTGGCGGGTCGCCATATCCCGACTGGGCGCGTCCACCGAGCCCTGCTGGGTTTTGCCATCGCGCGTCAGGGCGCGGTAAGAAAACTGTGCCACGCCCTACGCACCCTGCTCGCTGTCGTCACCGCTTTGATCCTGGGTCACCCGCAGCACTTCTTCCAGGGAGGTTTTACCCTCGCAAACCTTGCGCAGACCGTCCTCATACAGCGTGATCATACCCTGATTGCGCGCCGCACGGTGCAGGCCCGTGGCATCCAAACCCTCCATAATCGCAGTGTGCATGGCGCTGTTAAGAGCAAATAATTCGTGAATAGAGGTTCTTCCTGCGTAGCCGCTTTGCAGGCATTGCTCACAGCCGTTGGCTTGAAAAACATTGTCACCGGGCTTGATAAATCGGCTCAAACCGCTGGTTTTCAGGGTATCGTCATCCAGCTCTACAGCCGCCTTACAGTTATTGCACAGGGTGCGCACTAGGCGCTGCGCCAGCACGCCGTTGACTGCGGAAGTAAGCAGATAACGCTCTACGCCCATATCCTCGAGGCGCGTAATCGCACCGGCGGCGGTGTTGGTGTGCAAGGTTGACAATACCAGGTGCCCGGTGAGCGCCGATTGCACGCCAATTTGTGCGGTTTCGGTATCGCGCATCTCCCCGATCATGATGATGTCCGGGTCCTGCCGCAAAATCGCGCGCAGGGCGTTGGCAAAGGTCAGATCAATTTGCGGCTGCACCTGAATCTGGTTAATACCGCCAAGCTGGTATTCCACCGGATCTTCCACGGTAATAATTTTCAAATGCTCCGCATCCAGTGAGGCCAGCGAGGCATACAGGGTAGTAGTTTTACCCGAGCCGGTGGGGCCTGTGACCAGCAAAACGCCGTGGGGTTTTGCCAGTAATTCCCGAAATGTCGCCAGGGTGTCTTCGCTAAAACCCATGCGCGCCAGATCGAGACGAATATTGCCGCGATCGAGCACCCGCATCACAATGCTTTCACCGTGCACTGTGGGAATGGTGGACACCCGCAAATCCAGTTCGCGCCCGGTAACGCGGGTCATAATTCGACCGTCTTGGGGCAGGCGGCGCTCGGCAATATTCATCGCCGATAACAACTTGATACGCGAGGCGATGGCGGAAGCCAGCGATGCCTCGGGCGCAGCGTGTTCCTGCAATACCCCGTCGACCCGGTAGCGCAGGTGCAGACCATCATCAAAGGGCTCGATATGAATATCCGATGCGCCAATATCCACCGCGCGGTGGATAATCTGGTTCACCAGGCGAATCACCGGCGCTTCGCTGGCCAGATCTTTTAGGTGCTCGATGAATTCATCATCAGTCTGGCCATCAAAGCCCGACACATCCAGGGCGTCGTCTTCTTCCTCGGCCTGCACATACAGCGCAAAGGCTTTGTTGATGTCAGTCTCAAGCCCCAGCTCCACCGACACCGGCGCATCCAATGCCATACCCAGCGCCTTGGCGAGGAAGGGATCTTGTGGATGACTTGCGGCGAAGGCCACGCCAGCATCGCTTTTTGCGACGGGCACCACATTATTGGACAGCAAAAAGTCGTGGGAAACATCTTCAAGCACGATAGGCTCTTCAGGATAATCCGCCCCAGCGCGCAGGGGGATATCCAGTTGCTGGCTAAGCACTGCGGCCACATCCTGCTCGGACACCAGCCCCAGGCGCACCACCACCTCGCCAAACAAACCACCCATTTCGCTCTGCGCCAGCAGGGCTCGCTCCACATCACGTGCCGCGATTTTGCCCTGCTCCAGCAGCAGTTCACCCAGTTTTTTCATCGAAGACCATCAACGCCATTTTCGCCAGCGGCAAAGTTTAACATACTGTGACCGGGGGTATGGTGCAGGGTTCAGAGGTATTGCGATTTCTTTGCTCTTTGGTAGAGAAGAATTATTTTTTCAGCAACCACAGGCAAGGTGCTTACAGTTTTTACACCGAAAAAGGTCTACCACAAACTCTTAAGAGGAAATAACAACCTCAACATGGCACCAACTCTCCAACGACAAAGCATCCTGCCCCTGCTCCGCGCGCACCCGGCCTTCCTGCTCAAGCTTGATCAAATGGGCGGTGAGGGAAAGCTTGGCCACCCTGTGTAAGTGCTCGCCCACGTCGAGGTACGCCACTTTCACCAGGGCGTCCACATCGGCCTGCCCCAGTTGCGCCACCGCATCCAACACTTTTTTCTCGCGACCCAGGCGATGCTGAATCAGGCTGTCGATGGCCTCGTAAGGCTGCTCGATAGGCGAGCCGTGGCCAGGCGCGATACGTTGCAGAGCATAATTTTTTAACAGCGCCAGGGAATCCAGATAGGCTTTCATATTGCCACTTGGGGGTATAATCACCACCGTGGAGCCGTTCATAATGTGGTCACCAGCAAACAGCGTGGCTTCATCTTCCAATAAAAAACAAAAGTGATTGCCCACATGCCCCGGCGTATGCACCGCCCTGATGGAAAACTCAGGCGTGCGAAACAGTTCATTGTGTGCGGGGATGTAATCGGGCACAAAAGTCTCATCTTGCACATGATCATCCCACGGCGGCGCGCCAATCACCGTTGCACCGGTGGCCTCTTTAATCGGAAGCCACGCCGGGGAGTGATCGCGATGCGTGTGCGTGGTAAAGATATAGCGAAGTCTGTCGCCTGCCGCCGCCAGCAGGGCATCGACATGGTCACCCAGCAAGGGCCCCGGGTCAATCAGTGCCAATTCACTGTTGCCAATCAGATAACTGTTGGTGCCAGGCCCCGTCATCAAACCGGGGTTGGGCGCAACCACGCGCCGCACCAGGGGACTCAGGCTGTGCACCACACCAGGGGTAAAATCGTCAGGTGTCATCGAGATGCTCAGAGCAAACCGTCAATCGCGACTTGCGGATTCACGTCCGCATCGTAATCGACACCGGGCACTTCGAAGCCAAACAACTGCAAAAACTCCTGGCGATAACCACTAAAATCAGACAGCTCGTGCAAATTATCCGTGTCGATCTGCTCCCAGCGTTTTGCCACCTCTGCCTGCACTTCGGGATCAAGCTCCTTGCCATCGGCGCGCAGGCGGCCTTCTCCGTCCACAATAGGCGCGTTGCCATAAAGACTATCGCGCATCAAACCATCGACCTGTTCAATGCAGCCCTCGTGGGTGCCGCGCTCTTTCATTACCTTGAATAACAGCGCCAGGTAAATCGGCATCGCGGGAATGGCGGCACTGGCTTGCGTCACAACCGCTTTTAACACTGACACCCGGGCATCACCGCCAGATTTAGCGAGCTTGTCACGAATCGATAAAACACGGCGATCCAGGTCTTTCTTCGCCGCACCGATAGTGCCGTGCCAGTAAATATCCCAGGTCAGTTTTTCGCCGATATAGGTATAAGCCGTGGTCTTTGCGCCATCGGCCAGCACGCCCGCCTCGTCCAGCGCGTCAATCCACATCTGCCAGTCCTCACCGCCCATGACTGCTACGGTATTGTCGATTTCTTCCTGGGTGGCAGCCTCTAAATGGAAGTCCTGCACCTGCTCTTTATCGGTATTCACGCCTTTTTGCGTGGTAGGCGCGCCGATAGGTTTCAGGGTGGAGTTGTGGATCTCACCGGTAACGGGGTGCTCACGGCGCGGCGCGGCAAGGCTGTAGACAACCAGGTCCACCTGCCCCATATCTTCTTTAATTGCAGCAATGGTTTTTTGTTTGATTTCATCGCTAAAGGCATCGCCATTGATACTTTTCGCGTACAAACCGGCCTCGTGGGCATAGCGATGAAACGCCGCTGAATTGTACCAACCGGCGGTACCGGGTTTTCGCTCGGTGCCTTCTTTTTCAAAAAACACGCCCAGAGTTGCCGCGCCTGCACCAAAAGCGGCGCTGATACGTGAGGCCAGGCCATAACCGGTAGACGCCCCAATCACCAGCACGCGCTTGGGGCCATTGACAATCTCGCCCTTGGCTTTGACATAGTCAATCTGGCGTTTAACATTGGCGTCACAGCCCGTGGGATGAGTGGTAATACACATAAAACCGCGAACGCGGGGTTTGATAATCATAGGCTTGCCTTATTTCAGTTCAGTCAGTTCTCTCAGGAAACGCCGGTGGGCGCTTATTATTGTATATGGGCGCAGTGTAGCCCCGTTGTGCGTATCCCTCAACCACCGCTTGAGTTGCAACGCGCTTTGGCGTTCAATAGTGCTTTTGCCACAAGAGCGCGCAATGAACGATTCACCCCTACGCTGCCCCACGCCTGCGGCCTGGACAGAGGCCGTCATGAACGATTTTGACACCTTTTTACAAGACCATGCGGCGGCAGAGAAAAAAGCCTCTGGCATGGCCATGTCTATGCTCTCGCACTACCCCGACCGAGTGGAGCTGGTGGCCGCCATGACCGAACTGGCGGTGGAGGAACTGGTGCACTTTCGCGAAGTGGTGAAATGGCTGCACAAGCGCGGCCAGCTTACCACCAAAGATGAAAAAGACCCCTACGTGCTCGCCCTGCGCGATACCATGCGCCAGGGCAGCGAGGTATATCTGCTGGATAGACTGCTCACCGCCGCGGTCATTGAAGCGCGCGGCGCGGAGCGTTTTGCACTTATCGCCGAGGCCCTGGAACCCGGCGGACTAAAAGATTTCTACAAAGCCATTGCCCGCTCAGAACAGCGGCATTACACATTGTTCTTAGACCTCGCGGCCGTTTACTTTGCCCACGATGTAATCGAGCAACGCTGGGACGAGCTTCTGGATTTTGAGGCGGCGTTAATTCCCACTCTGCCGGTGCGCGCAGCGCTGCATTAGCGCGGATATTTCACCTCTACGGCGACCACTCTACTACCTATTTAATATCAATGAGTTACACTATGAATAGCAGCAAAAACAGATGTACAATTTGTACCTATTTCGAAAAAAATTTCCCGTAAATTCCATTTACTGGTGAGATATTCCGACTAGTCATGCGCTATAAAGGCTATACCAATACGATAAACGGCTCGGCGAAACCCTTTACCGGGGTATTGCTGGTGAACCTCGGCACACCGGATGCACCGGAAACCTCCGCGCTGCGGCGCTATCTGGCTGAGTTCCTGGCCGATCCGCGCGTCATCGAGTTTCCACGATTCTTGTGGCGCATTATCCTGCACGGGATAATACTGCGTATCCGCCCCCGCCGTTCCGCCGCAGCCTACAGGACCGTATGGACCGAGCGCGGCGCGCCACTGTTGTTTCACACCGAAGACCAGGTCGAGGCACTCGCCAAGCGTTTTGCCACACAGCACGGCGACGCTGTCAAAGTGGATTTCGCCATGCGCTATGGCAACCCCAGCATCGACAGTGTGCTCGATAAATGGCAGACACAGGGTCTGAAAAAACTCATTGTACTGCCGCTTTACCCACAATATGCCGGCCCCACGACCGGCTCAACCTTCGATGCCATCGCCAAGAGTTTCAGCCGACGTCGCTATGTACCTGAGATCCATTTTGTCAGCGACTACCACGAGCACCCGCTGTATATCGAAGCGCTGGCCCGGTCTGTGCGCGAACACTGGCAAGAGCAGGGCCGCAGCGAGCATTTAATCATATCCTACCACGGTGAACCCCAGCGCTACGCAGACCAGGGCGACCCCTACTATCAGCAATGCCTGCGCACCAGCACTCTGCTGGCCGAGGCGCTGAAACTAAGCCAAGAGCAGTACAGCATAACATTCCAATCCCGCTTCGGAAGCGAACCCTGGCTGCAGCCGTACACCGACGAGACCCTGATCGAAATGGCAAGCTCAGGGCATATCAAGTCCGTCGATATCATCTGCCCCGGGTTCGCTGCGGATTGTCTGGAAACAATTGAAGAAGTTGGGGTGGAGAATCGGGGGTATTTTTTGGAGAATGGTGGAACCAACTATCAATACATTCCCTGCTTAAATGCAAGTAGTGCACACCTGACAGCAATCAGTGACATTCTATCCCGAGCACTACTTTCAAAGGAAACGCAAGCTTAACGCTACACCAGTTTTTCTTTTGCCAATACCGGCCACGACAACGCCGCAAAGAAAAACTCTACCAAAAAACCCAGCAGCCTTACCGCCAAAGCCAAAAATAACCATTCATGCTGTGCGGTGGCAGAAGAAAAAAACAATGATTGCTCTTGCGCATAACTTGATGCCGCCAGCATCAAAAATATAAACGCCGACTCTCTGACACCAACCCCGCCAGGCACTCCGGGAAGCAAAAACCCAAACAACCAGCTTACGGAAAACGACAGCACCACCAGCAAAAACAAGTCAAACTCCGCAGGATGGGCAAAAAAACACCCGCCAAGAAAAAAAATCACCCAACCCAACAAAGCAAAAATAAGACAGTAAACAGCAATCGAAACAATAAAATTGCAGCTCTTCATCAGCCTCAGAAGCTTATCCGCACGAGAAAAATGCCGAGTCCCTGGATGTAATACAACAGCGAACAGAGCGACACCGAGAAGCAGAACCGCGAGCAAGATATTAGCATCCAAAATCTGAAGCAGCACTCCCTTCCAGAAAACCACCACACCCAGGACACACAGCAAAAAAACGGACACCACAACAGCGGCAACTTCTATAAGATTGGCAAGCCATACAGCCTCTTGCGAGAAACCAAGCTTACTGCCATAAAAACTTCTGCCGAGAAATTGAAATACGTTACCAGGCAGGTATTTCTGTATATTACATATATAAAAAACCGAAAACAGACGATAATCCATGGACCTTCGATCCACTACGACAACAAACCAACACCAGACCAAGGCGCCGAAAATCATCACCAGCGAATACGCAAAAAACACCATGCCCCAACCCAACAGTGAAACGCTTTGCACAAGATCACCTATTTGAGACCACTCTACATCAACAGAATAAAAAATCCTGGCAATAAAATAAATCGAGCATAAGAAGAGTAACCTGCCCAACCACAGTAAAACACCAGAGTCACTTATTCTTTTTAACATGAAACAAATAACCAGAGCCTAGATCAAGATTAAAAAACAGCCTCTGCAACAAGAAAAAAGGCAACATAAAGCAGCGCCCGGATAAGACCTTAGCGAAAAAGCTAGACGACCGCACAACTCCGCTTCTCTTGGTTTTCTGCTCCTGGCCAGACAAAACTTCACAATCATTTCTTTTTTTCGCATTGCGATTCAGCAAATAATCCAAACCCAAGGTCATAGGAAAACCATAATTCCACAAATGAACGACGTCTACATCTCTACCGTAAACCAAGGAAGAAAAGTCGCTCTTTTCATACCGCTTTACATGACCAGCCCAAACGTCATTATCGCCCCATTTCCTCATGTGCGCTGGAACAGATATCAAAAGCTCCCCTCCGGGATTCAGCAGCTCCAGCCACGCCCCAAACATTTCAATATCGCTCTCAATGTGCTCTAAAACCTCAAACGCAAACACATAGTCGTATTTATTACTCTGTACCTCCGCCAACGAGCCATACAGCTTCACCTTATTTTCCTTTATTCGCTCACCCATCCTGGCGTACGTCAACTCATGCGCTTCAAAAGAAAAATCGACTCCGGAAACAACCGCACCCCTATCGAGCGCCCAAGCGAGCATCTCACCGCTTCCAAAGCCGATCTCAAGCACTCTCTTACCTTTTAAATCTCTTTCCTTTAATGACTGGATCACCGCATCCTTGCGCAAAAGGAAACGAGGCATAGGTGACCAACTGACCTTGTTTTTATCACTCATCTGAGTAACCCGACTCCTCAGTTATAATCTTGTTGAGCGCTTCTGCAGAACCCATTTGCACAAACCTGACTTTCTCATACCGTTTCGGATACCGCTCTCGATTGGCAGGATTATCGCCAAGAACTATAAGCTTTCCCATCGCTTCGTATATATAGGCTTTTCCCGGTATAGTATTTTTCGCTTTGTCAATTTCGTCATTGAAATGCCCAGCTAAACACAAATCAGAAAATGATATCCAGTCAGCGAGTTCGTGCTGAGTGACCCAGTCGAGATGGGTTACATTGTTATTTCTGTTCAGCACCTCTTTTTGCGCGCTCGACAGCGGCCCAATCAACACGAAGTGCACCGCTTCTAAGTCAGCAGTCAACTCTGCCGCTCTAACCACGACATCAACACCCTGCAAAGGAATGACCGAACCAAAGTACAACACAACAAATTTATCCTGCAAATATTTCGGTTTCGCATTCTGCCTGGGATAATAGTACCTCGGATCAGCCTCCAAATAGACCACACAAGTCCGCTGTCTGCCTGCTAAAAATGTCTTATGAAAATACTCTGCATGAGTCTTAGTATCGGCAATGATAAAGTCTGACTGCTTGACGGTACGACAATCTAACCAGAACAACAATTTGGCAACTATAGAATGAGCACCAAATTTTTTCCTGTCATTTACCAGCGTATCGTAAAATGAGATAAAGAAATCGCTAATTACTGAAACGTCACGAAATTTAAAACGCCAAAAAGGTAAAATCAACTGCGGTGCAAAACCCACAAAAACAACATCGTATTTTGATAAACGATGAAACAATAGATAGAAATACAAGCCCAACAAACGCAGCACATAACTGCTGTGATCGTAGGTCACAACCGTCACCTGAGACGCATATTTCCTCACCAAACGTATCTCTTGCTGAACTCTGAGGTAATCAGTGTACGTTGTTGCCGTATAAAAAACACTTTTGCCTTCAACTAAGCGAACTAAATCGGCCTCAGTGAGAAATGCCCCTCCTTCATCTAGCACCATTTCGCCACCCCGCTCAAACCCACCGCCTAACCCGCTTACAGTAGGCCCGGTACTCGCCCCCAAACAGCTCAGTCAACATGCGCTCTTCGTAGACAATAAAACGAAATTGAATGACCAGCATAAACGCCGGTACGACAAGCAGGGTGCTCAGGGCGCCGGTGGTGAGGGCGCAGCCCAGGAGGATAAGCGCCAACCCCAGGTACATGGGGTTGCGAGTAAAACGGTAAATACCGCTGTTCACCAGTGCCTTGATGTCCTTAAAAGGCCTTAGGTCATTGTCTGCCTTTTTGAACAGGCCACCTGCCCACACCAGCAGCAACAGCCCGGCGAAGATCACCAGGCCACCCACCATTTGCCAGACGCTGCTGGTATAGCGATAGCCGGGAAAGTAGGTATTCAGGATAAACATCGCAACCACCGCAATTACCAGCCACAGAGGCGGATAAATGATGCGTTTGGGCGTTAGCGGGGGTACTGACGTCTGCTTGTCTTCAGTCATGTCGAGTTCCGATGTCCTGGGCACTGTTTTGTGGTGTAGAGTGCATGCTATGCGCACCTTCGGGTTCAAACTGCCCCATACTGTAAGCCAGAGCAAGACCCAATACAAAAACTAAGGTGAGTTTTGTGCGATCATGGCTGTGAAAATGCACTTCGGGCAGTAAATCACTGAGGGCGATACAAATAAAACTCCCTGCTGCAAAGGCCAACATGATACCTACCCAGGCATGAGAGGCGTCACTTGAGACGCTAACACCACTGAGAAACAACAGGACGCCCAGTGGGCACATCAGAGCGAACACCAGATTGGTGCGCACTCTGACAGACTTGCTTACGTGAGCCGCCATCAGCATCGCGCTTACCGACATCGCATCCAGCGGCTTGTGCAAAAACACCGCCAGAAACACCCCAAGCCCAAGTAAGCCGCCCTCACTGTGGGTCGCGCCAAATACCGCAGCCGCAAGGGCCAGACCATCCACTACCGCGTGTACCGACATACCAAACACCAGCCCGAAACCACTGGTTTTGCTCACCCTCGGCGCATGGCGCTGCTGCGGGTGGTCGTGGGCAGTGCAGTCGCTTTTGGCGTGATCGTTGTCGACACCGTCGAAACCGCTGAAATCGTGTTGATGAAAATGGAACAAGCGCAGTAACAGCAACATCGTCACTAGTCCAAGTACCAACCACCACACAGCACTATCCACCGGGTTTGTACGATCGGAAAAGCTGGCGATGCTATGGGGTAACAGGTGATAGCAGGCGACGCCCAACATCAAACCTGCGACAGCGCTCATAATCAACTGAATGTGGGTGTGGCTCAATCGCAACCGCTGGGTAGCGCCGGCTGCAGCCAGCGATACCGCCGCAATCAAAAAACTGTACACACCGAGCAGCAAATACGGGGAAACACTCACAACAATATCTCTCTACAAAAAATACGACATTTCTATCATTTCGCCATGACAATCATTGCGCCCACGTTTAGGCTTAACTTTACAGCAGGCCTGTAGTAACACAATCATGCCTGAACGACCACACGCAACATTCGGGACACCCTATTTGATGTGGCGATTTATCACCTTTGCCTGCCTCTTGTCGATCATGCTAAGCGCATGCACAGAGCCGTTGAGCATCGCAGAACAGGGCTCTCGTGAGGGCCTTCTGCACTACAGCAACGGCCCAAAACCGCTCTCGGTCGATCCGCAGCAGGCGCGCGTATCTCCAGAAACCAGACTGTCCCTCGCACTGTTTGAGGGGCTTACAAATATCAATCCCAGCACCATGACGCCTGAACCCGGTGTCGCTGAACGCTGGGAGATCAGCGATGACAAGCTAGTCTACACTTTTTATCTGCGCAAAGATGCCCTGTGGTCAGATAAACGCCCCCTAACCGCACAGGACTTTACCTGGTCCTGGCAGCGCCTGCTCTCACCGGGCGAGCAGAAGCCCTATTCGGCCATGCTGTACGTTATTAAAAATGCACAAGAATATGCCCAGGGCGACATCAAAGACTTCACTAAAGTGGGCGTCAAAGCCACCTCACCGCACACGCTGACGGTTACCCTGGACCACCCTACACCCTACTTTCTGTATTTGCTTACCTACCCCGGCACGATGCCCCTGCCCCGACACGCCATCGAACAATACGGCGAGGCCGGGGAGCTGTTTGGCGGCTGGACAGCCATCGAACACCTGGTCACCAATGGCGCGTTTGCCGTAGACAGCTACGACCCGCAAAGCAGCATTTCGCTGGTCAAGAGTGACACCTACTGGAATCGCGCCAGGGTCAAACTAAATGGTGCGCGCTTCTACTTTGTCGATACCCACACGGAGGGGGAACGCCTGTTCAGCGAAGGAAAGCTGCACTTTACCCAAGGTGTTCCCACCGACAAAATTGAATACTACCAGAGCCTTCCGAACTCACCCTATCGTCAAACCTTATACCTGGCCTCCTATTTCTACGTCATCAACACCAATCGACCGCCGTTGAACGATGAACGTGTGCGCCACGCCCTGTCATTGGCGATTGACCGTGCGGCACTCAATAAAAATACGCACCACGCCTCCATACAACCAGCTTACAGCTTCACCCCACCGGGCATTCAAGATTATTTTCCCCGAGAGTTTGCAACCTACAATCCGGATCGCGCTCGGCAACTGCTGGCTCAGGCGGGTTACCCCAACGGCGCAAACTGGCCGGAGCTGGAACTGGGCTTCAACGACTCCGACATCCATCGCAGAACCGCGCTGGCGGTCACCGCGATGTGGAAAAGAGAGCTGAATATCGACATCAAGCCCGTGGAATACCCGTGGGAACAGTACCTGCAAAACCTCACGACACAGAACTACGACATCACCCGCATGACCTGGATTGGCGACTACCCAGACCCGAGAACCTTTTTAGAACTGTTCCTCAGCAACACCGAACACAACCCCACCAACTTTGCCAGCGAACGCTACGATCATTTGATACTTGAGGCCGCGCCAAAGGAAGAATCTATTGCCAGGCGCAATGCCATCTACACCGAAGCGGAAACCATTTTAATGGAGGCCATGCCGCTGATCCCGCTGTTTATTCACACCAGCAAGCACCTGATCCATCCGGACGTGCACAATATCCCACCCAACATTTTGGATTACACCGATTTCAAACAGGTCTCATTAACACCTTCGAGCGACTGACCAGCACAGGGCAGCGCCGATCACCCATAATTCCGGCATTACCGCCCCGCCAATTTTCCGCCGAAATAGTGACAAGCACGAATCAGTTCGGTAGGCTGGAACCTGTTGTAACAGTTGTGACAGGATAATAACTATGTCTGCGAAAGCGACCGTGCGCAGCTTGCTTATTCTTGGCCTCGCCTGCTTCTTAGCCGCCTGCTCTGGCGGTGAATCCAATGTAGAGTCGGGTAACCGCGAAGGTATCTTTTACTACGGCAATGGTTCCGAACCCCAGGGCCTGGATCCGCACGTGGTAACCGGCGTACCCGAAAGCCATTTAGTGCGCGCCCTGTTTGAGGGGCTGGCGGTAAAAAACCCCTACACCCTGGAACCCGAGCCTGGCGTTGCCAAAAGCTGGGACATCTCGGAGGATGGCCGGGTTATCACCTTCCACATTAACCCCGAGGCGCGCTGGTCCAACGGCGACCAAATGACAGCCCATGATTACGTCTGGTCATGGCGCAGAGCACTGCACCCGATGATGGGCAATCAATACGGCTATATGCTCTACCCCATCAAAAACGCCGAACGCTTTGCCAAAGGCGAAACCAAAGACTTTAGCGAAGTGGGCGTTAAGGCGCTGGATGACCTTACGCTGGAAGTGAGCCTGAACGAGCCCACGCCCTACTTCATTCAGCTAATGGATCACTATTCCACCTTTGCGGTGCATCGCGCCACCATCGAGAAACACGGCAAGTTCACCGATCGCTACACCCGCTGGACCCGCCCGGAAAATATCGTCAACAACGGTCCTTTCAATTTAAAAAGCTGGAAACTCAACCGCCGCATCGAAGTGGTCAAAAGCCAGACCTACTGGGACAAAGACAAGGTAAAACTCAACGGCGTGGTGTTTTTCCCCACTGAAAACCTGGTCAGTGAGGAACGTATGTTTCGTGCCGACCAGCTGCACTACACCAATGACGTGCCACTGGATAAGATTCCCGTGTACCGAAAAATGGAAAACTCACCGCTCGCGCTGGCGCCCTACCTCGGCACCTATTACTACATGATCAACACCACCCGCGCACCGGTGAACGATGTGCGGGTGCGCAAGGCGCTGGCCATGGCGATTGACCGCGACACCTTGAACAGCTCGGTCATGAAAGGTATCGTCACCGCCGCCTATGCGGTCACCCCGCCGGGCACCATTGGCTACTACCCGCCCAAGACTTTCAAATACGACCCCGAGCAGGCACGGCAACTGCTGGCCGAGGCGGGCTATCCCAACGGTGAAGGCTGGCCGGGAGCAGAGCTTATTTACAACACCCAGGAGAGTCACCGCAAAATTGCCGTCGCCCTGCAGCAGATGTGGAAAGATGCGCTCAACATCGACATCACCATCGCCAACCAGGAGTGGAAGGTCTATCTGGATTCAATCCAGAACATGGACTACCAGGTCGCCCGCCGCGGCTGGATTGGCGACTATGTTGACCCCAACAATTTCCTGGATATGTTCCTCACCGATGGCGGCAACAATATGACCGGCTTTTCCGACGCCGAGTACGACGATATTATTTTGCGCCAGGCCCCCGCCGCCAAAACCCGTGAACAGCGCTTTGCTCTGTTAACAAAGGCCGAGCGAATCTTGATGGAACAGATGCCCATCCTGCCCATCTACACCTATGCGAGCAAACACCTGATCAAACCCAGTGTGCAGGGCTTACCGTCAAACCTAATGGACTCGCTAAACCTTAAGTACGTTTGGCTGGATCCGGACTGGGACAAAATCAAACCTCAGAGCAACCCACAAGCCAAAGAGAACTAGACCATGTGGCGATTTATTCTTGGGCGTCTGTTACAGGCCGTGCCCGTTATTCTGGTGGTGATTACCGCCACCTTCTTTCTGGTTCGCATCGCGCCAGGCGGCCCTTTCGACGGTGAAAAAATCGTGCTGCCAGAGGTAAAAGCGGCGCTTGAGGCACAGTACAAACTCGATCAGCCACTGCTGAGCCAGTATTTTTCCTACCTGAGCGACCTGGCACACGGTGATTTTGGCCCCTCGTTCAAATACCCCGGGCGCAGCGTCAATGAGCTGATTGGCGCGGGGCTGCCGGTCACCGCGGAATTGGGCTTGTACGCCCTGTTAATTGCTGTCGTCATCGGCACATTGGCGGGTGTTACCGCGTCTTTAAAACCCAATTCGGCGCAGGACTACGCCACCATGTCGGCGGCGATGATCGGTATTTGTATGCCCTCATTCCTGCTCGGCCCCTTGCTGGTACTGGTTTTTGGTATTTACCTTGAATGGTTACCGGTATCGGGCTGGGGCGATATTCCCGGCGATAAAATCCTGCCGTCGGTCACCCTGGGCGCGGCCTATGCGGCCTATATTGCGCGCCTGAGTCGCGCGGGCATGTTGGAAGTGCTGTCGCAAGACTATATCCGCACCGCCCGCGCCAAGGGTCTGCCGCAGTGGCAGGTCGTCATTCGCCACGCCCTGCGCGGTGGTTTGATTCCCGTTGTGGCATTTTTGGGCCCGGCCTTCGCCGGTCTGCTCGCCGGTTCCTTCGTGGTGGAAACCATTTTTCAGATTCCAGGGCTTGGCCGTTTCTACGTGCAGGCCGCTTTCAATCGCGACTACACCATGATTTTGGGCACAACCGTGTTCCTATCAACCCTGATTGTGCTGTTTAACCTGTTGTCTGACATTCTCGCCGCGTGGATGAACCCCCGTCTGCGCGCTCAGTTTGGAGGCCAATGATGAGCACTGAAATGACCAACACGATAGACCAAATCGAACAGGCCGAGGAAGGCACATCGCTGTGGCAGGATGCCTGGGTTCGCCTCAAGCACAACAAGCTCGCGCTTATAGGGCTTGGCATACTCACCCTCTTCATTATCATTGCGCTGATCACGCCGTGGATTGCGCCCTATGGCTATGAAGAGCAAAACCTCGATCTCGGCGCATCGGGCCCATCGGCGGCGCACTGGCTGGGTACTGACGTTTTTGGCCGCGACCTGCTCACCCAGATCATGTACGGTGGGCGTATTTCCCTGGCGGTGGGCTTTTTGGCCACCACTGTGGCATTGATTATTGGCGTCACCTGGGGGGCCATCGCCGGCTATGTGGGCGGCAGAGTGGACGCGATCATGATGCGTCTGGTCGATATTATCTATGCCCTGCCCTTTATGATCTTTGTGATTTTGCTGATGGTGGTGTTTGGCCGCAATATGTTGCTGCTGTTTCTAGCCATCGGCTTTGTGGAATGGCTGACCATGGCGCGAATCATGCGCTCCCAGGTGCAGGCCCTGCGCCAGCAGGAGTTTGTTGAGGCGGCGGTGTCACTGGGCTTATCCCCCACGACGATTATTCACCGCCACTTAATTCCTAACGCCCTGGGCCCCATTATCGTTTACACCACCTTGACCATTCCCAGTGTGATGCTGCTGGAAGCCTTTCTGAGCTTCCTGGGTCTTGGTATTCAGCCCCCCCAAACCAGTTGGGGCCTGTTGATTTCCTACGGTGCGGAGACCATGGAAGAATACCCCTGGCTGCTGATTTTCCCTGGGCTCGCACTCAGCTTGACCTTGTTTTCACTCAACTTTTTAGGCGATGGCCTGCGCGATGCGCTGGACGTGCGCGGCTCCAAGGACTGACCCATGGCATTACTCGATGTAAAAGACCTCAGCGTGAGCTTTGTCACCCGTAACGGTGTCAATCAAGCGGTGAACAAGGTCAATTTCTCAGTGGAGGCGGGTAAAATCACCGCCATTATCGGCGAATCCGGCTCGGGCAAATCGGTCGCCTGCTACAGTCTTTTAGGCCTGATACCGCAACCCCCTGGGCGCATAGACAGCGGCACCGCGACGTTCGAGGGCGTGGACTTACTGCAAATGGACGAAAAGGCTCTTAGAAAGATTCGCGGGCGCGATATCGCCATGATCTTCCAGGATCCAATGACCTGCCTCAACCCCTATATGACCGTTGGGGATCAGCTGATCGAACCGCTGCAATACCACAAAAAAGTATCCCGTGCTGACGCTCGCAGGCGGGCGATTGAGCTGCTCGACGAGGTGGGGCTGCGCGATCCGCAAACCACCATTGATAATTACCCCCACCAGTTTTCAGGCGGTATGCGCCAGCGGGTGATGATTGCAATGGCGCTGATTAACGAACCCAAACTACTGATTGCCGACGAGCCCACCACCGCCCTGGATGTTACGGTGCAGGCGCAAATTCTCAAACTGATCGCCGACTTGCAAAAAAGCCACAATATCGGCGTGATCTTTATCAGCCACGACCTCGCGGTGGTGGCCGACATCGCCGATGATATTGTGGTCATGGAGAAGGGCGATGTTGTAGAGGCAGGCGATGCCAGCAGTGTTTTCCACCACGCCAAACACCCCTATACCCAAAAACTGCTCAGCGCCATTCCCGCTGGCTCAAAAGTGACCAGCGAAGATATAAGCGACTCACTGGTCACGGTGGATCACCTGCACACCTGGTTTTACCCCGAGGGCAAAAACCACGAACCGGTGAAGGCCGTGAACGATGTGAGTTTCGAGGTAAAACGGGGTGAGATTTTGGGCTTGGTGGGCGAGTCAGGTAGCGGTAAATCCACCATCGGCCGCTCGATTTTACGCCTGGCGCCAGTCACCAGCGGCAGCATTACTTTTGACGGCATTGATGTCACCTCCTTAAAGGGGAAAAAACTGAAAAATCTGCGCAGCCGTATGCAGATGATTTTTCAGGACCCCTACGCCTCTTTAAACCCGCGTATGACGGTGTTTGATACCCTTGCAGAACCTCTGCTGTTGCACGGCATTGAAAGCAAAGCCAGCGTGCAAAAAGGTGTATTGAAACTGATGGACGATGTCGGCCTTGCCCGCGCCTTTGTGCGCAAATACCCGCATGAATTCTCCGGTGGTCAGCGCCAGCGCATCGCCATTGGCCGCGCCTTGGCCACGCGGCCGGAATTTATCGTGGCGGATGAACCGGTATCGGCACTGGATGTTACCATTCAGGCGCAAATTCTTGATCTTATGCTGGACCTCGGCAAGAAATACGGCCTTACCATCCTGTTTGTATCCCACGACCTGGCCGTTGTGAGGCGCATCGCCGACCGCATTCTGGTGCTTTACAAAGGAGAAGTGGTCGAACAGGGCGACGCCAGCACGTTATTCGACAGCCCTCAACACGACTACACCAAGCGCCTGCTCAGCGCGATTCCGGGGGCGGGTCTGGTCGCGTGATGGGCCTGTGTTTTATAGCACGCACTGTAACAAAGGGCGGCGTCGCCCCGCAGAAACCTGGGCCCGCATTTTCGTAAAAAGAAAGACAAAACAAATCAACAGACGCCTGCGGGTGGGTGCATTGCACCCACACCCCGCGAACCGCACCTTACACGGTGTTACCTGCCCACGGAAAACAAGGGGTGATGAAGCCCTGTTGTAAAAACTACGCCAACTCCGCTTCTATTTTTTCTCTGAATGCTTCCATAATGTTTTGGCCATCGGCGCTTTCGTCACTGGTGTCCAGGGGGCGCTCCATAGCCGCCCAGTCGATATCGCCATCCGTGGTCAGGTTTTCAAATTCCAAAATACCCAGGGCTTCAAATTTGGGGCGGATTTTGTCGGTTAACAGGCCAATGCGTTTCAGGTTGGGCATCACACGCTGGAACAACAGATTGCGGAAGGTTGCCATCACAAAACCGTCCAGCACTTTTTCACGCGCTTCCTCCACATCCCAGCCAAAATTGCGAAACACATCCGTGGCAATCAGGCGTTCGCGACTAACCACACAGGCCTGATAGGCAAATTCCGCACGCTCTTCCAGCTCCTCTTCGCTCAAGGTTTTTAAGAACTCTTCCAAATAGTTCACCCCAAAGGTCACATGGCGCGCTTCGTCGCGTATTACCAGATAAACGACATCCTTTAGCACCGGGTCAGGTGTGGTTTCGCGGGTGGTGTTAAACGCCGACAGCGCCAAACCCTCGATGATGATTTGCATACCGATAAATTTCATATCCCAGCGTTTGTCGGTGAGGATTTTGTCGATAATGCTTTTCAGATGGGTGTTAATCGGGTACATCATGCCAATGCGTTCGCGAATGTATTTATTAAACACCTCCACATGACGCGCCTCATCAAAAGTCTGCGAACCGGCGTAGAGCTTTGCACTTAAGGTTGGTGCACAAGAACACAACTGTGAGGCCACCAACAGCGCGCCCTGCTCGCCGTGTAAAAATTGCGACAAGCTCCAGGCGTCCCAGTGGTGCCAAAAACGCTCCTGTTCTTCTTTATCCATCGCCAAATAGGGCGGATAATCGTGCAAATTGGCAAGGGTTGGATCGCGCTCTTCATTGGGGAACTCTCTGTCCCAATCAATATCCATTTCCGGATCCCAGTTGAGCTGTTTGCCTAACTGGTACAATTTTTTGATACGATCATCTTGCACGGCATAGTCCCAGTTGTACGCACCGGTCAGCGGGGTTTGAAAAATCTCGGCGATATGATCGACATCCGAGTCAGTCAGCAATTCTTCCAGATCGGGGTTGTCGTTGCGCGGGTATGCTGCACCCGCGAAGCGTTGAACCTTGCGGGGACTGCTGCTGGCATCTTTCCATTCGAGCTTCATCTTATACTCCTGTCAGCGTGGGGCTGAGCTTTTTTAGAAGGCAGTGCCAGTCACTATGTTGGAAAACTGCAGCGCAAACAAGGTACACTACAGCCAAATTACGGTCATATACGGCCAAAAAGGTACTTTCAGACATAGCTATGCTCAGCACACTGCCCAGCTCATATGCGGTTTTATTGATTGATCTGGTTCGCCAACAGGGAGTGGACATCAACGCGCTGTGTCGTAACACCTCGTTGGAAGCCAGCGCCCTTGAAAGCTTGCCGCCGCGCCTGGCCATCACCGACTTTTCGGTTCTGGTTAACAATGCCCTCGCGCTCGCTGAAAATCCCGCGCTGGGTCTGGCACTGGGTCAACGTATCAATATGAGTGCCCATGCGGTACTGGGACAGGTATTTCTGGCCTGCTCCAATCTCGCCCAGGTGCTGGACGTGTTTTTGCGTTACGCACCACTGCTGACCCCCGCCACGACGCTGGAATTGGCAGAAACCGAACAGGAAGTAGTGTTGGCTTTTAACATCGGCGCGCTCGCGCAGGAGGTTGAGACCCCGTTGGAATTCAACCACGAGCTGATGTGCGCCGCGATTCTCAACACCATGCGCGGCCTGTTGTACAATCGGGTACTCGGGGCGTCGGTAAACTGTCCCTATCCCGCGCCACCCTATGCGGAACAATACACCACCGCGTTTGGCAGACTGGTGCAGTTTAACGCATCCCAGGCCAGCATCAGTTTTTCCAGGGAGTTGCTCACCCGGCCACTCCCCACCGCCAACCCCGCCCTGCGCAGTCTGTATGAAGCCGAGTGCGCGCGCCTGCTCAAGGATTTAGACGAACCCGACAGCGTTGGCGCACAACTGGAAAAACTGCTCGCGCAAATGCAGGGTCAATACCCCAACCTGACTCAGGCAGCTCGAATGCTAAACTTCAGTCCACGCACACTGCGCAGACGTCTGGCGGATGAAAATCGACGCTACCAGGAAGTGCTGGACGGCACACGGGCCAAACAAGCGCGGCATTATTTACAACACAGCCAACTACCGATCAACAGCATCGCCTATCTGCTGGGCTTTAACGACGCCTCTAATTTTCGACGGGCCTACAAACGCTGGACAGGTGAAGGCCCAGGCACTACAAGGAAGTCACGACATGGCTAAACACGCCGCCCTCGCCATTTACGCTGGCAGCAACGCCGCCAAACAACTGAGCGAAACCGGCTGGCAGGCAGACAGGTTCTCGCTGTTAATGGGTGCGTCTGGCGGCCCAAAAATGTTTGCCCTGAGCCAACTGGATCGCGTCTTGTTTCCATTTCTTAAAAACCGCAACGCGCCCCTGTCCGCGCTGGGTTCGTCCATTGGAGCCTGGCGCCATGCCTGTCTGGCACAGGATGACCCTGTTGCCGCCATGAACCGATTGGAGCAGGGCTATCTCCACCAAAGTTACGACACCGACAAACTGTCCGTCGCTCAAATCAGTGAGTTCAGTCGCGCTCTGCTTGAGGAAACCCTGAGCACACAGGGGACTGCGCAGATCATCGGCCACCCACAAATCAAAAGCCATATCGTGACCGCGCGCGGGCGCGGGCCCAACAGTGCGCAAGGCAGCGCCCCGCGCATCGCTGGCATGGGTTCAGCGGCGCTTGGCAACAGCATTGACCGTCGTATCCTCGGCAAACTGTTTCAGCGTGTGGTGTTTTACAGTGGCGACAAGCCCGGCGACAAGCTGCCACTTGAAGGTTTTGACAACCACTTTGTGCCCCTCACGCCTGACAACCTAAAACACGCTCTGCATGCCACCGCCTCGATTCCATTTTTACTGGAAGGCGATAAAGACATTCCCGGCGCGCCGCTCGGACATTATTGGGATGGAGGCATCATCGACTACCATTTCGACCCCGCCTATAACGCCGGGGACACAGGCTTGATTCTATACCCGCATTTTGGCACCGATATTATCACCGGCTGGTTTGACAAAATGCTGCCGTGGCGGCGCAATACCAAAACGCCGCTGGATCAACTCGTGGTACTGTGCCCATCAAAAGATTTCATCGCGAGTCTGCCCGGCGGCAAGATTCCCGATCGGCGAGACTTTACCCGTTTGGACACCAACACCCGCATGCGCCACTGGATTGAAACCATTAAACGCTGCGAGCAAATGGCCGAAGAATTTGCAAAGGTGCTGAGCAGCGACGACCCACTGCGCTATGTGCAGGTGTTGCCACAGGGAGCGAGGCGTTTGTCGGCGGATGTCCCAGCGAGGCCATCGCACGCGCTGTGACATTGCACCCCACTGGCGAAAATCATCCAACGCTCTATTGAAACAATTCCCCGAACTGCGCTGTACACCGATGGCTAATAAACATGCTCATCTAAATAACGCTGTACTTCCGCTTTCAACGGCTTTTGAAAGGGGCGCATCAACATACCAAGCTTTACCGATACGTCAATGACATCCCCCTCAAAGGACAGCTTACCCGCCACGCCCGCACCTTTTAGTCTCACGGAATCGCCATGCCACTCACAACGGACAGGATGTTCTTTTTGGAGGCGCTCAACAAGACCCTCGGCTGCCTTACGAATCTCTCTGCGTGGCATGGTGTAGGGTTTACGCAAGGAAAAACCAGACATAATCTGCTCTCATATCAGTAGGTTCGCTACCGTACCACATCACCCGCAACACACAAAGCAAGCTTTGCCTCCGCGCTTTGAATCGGTTTACCTCCATAGCAAAGGCTGGCGTAAATCGGCATAATCACGCCTTCGATGATCGCTTCAAAGGATGCCCCCATGCCCGACGCCAGTCAGCGCTTTGTGTTTGAAAATGCCGATATACGCGGTGACATTGTGTGCATCGACGAGTGTTTGCACACCGTGCTGGATCAGCACGACTACCCCAGAGGGGCGGCGGCGCAGCTGGGTGAATTCATAGCCGCAGCGGTATTGCTCACCGGCACGCTGAAATTCTCTGGCAAGCTCATTGTGGAAATGCGCAGCAACAGCGGCCAGGTACCGCTGATGATGGCCGAGTGCACCAATGAACTGGGCGTTCGCGCCATCGCCCGCGGCATCGAAGCAGTCACCGCCACAGACTTTCCCACCCTGTTTGCCGAGGGGTATCTGGCCATTACCATAGACCCGGATCACGGTGAGCGCTATCAAGGCGTGGTCGCCGCAGGTGAGAGTTTAGCCGGCACCGTGAACAGCTACTTTGCACAGTCCGAACAACTCGGCACCCGCCTGTGGCTGCATTGTGATCGCAAGCGTGCGGGCGGCCTGCTGCTGCAACAATTACCCAGCGACAGAGAGCAGGACCCAAACATGCGCCAGAAACAGTGGCAAGAGGTCTGCGCTTTAGCCGATACCCTGACCGAACAGGAATTGCTGAACTTATCGCCGGAAACGCTGCTCTACCGCCTGTTTCACGAGCACGAGCTGCGTCTGTTCGCCACTCGCCCGGTAGCATTTCACTGCAGCTGCTCGCGCGAACGCGTTCTCAACGCCCTATTTGCCCTGCCACAGCAGGATTTGCAGCACCTGCTTGAGGAACACGCAGCCATAGGCACGGACTGTGAATTCTGCCAGGAGCACTATCGGTTCTCCCGCGAGGAACTGTCTCATCTCATCACCTATACCGGTTCGGACTCGAAACAATAGGCCATGCCTGTGCCGGTCTCACCGCGCCACCGGCAAATAGTGTGTAATAGTGTCACTTTCAAGCGTTGGCTCTACAATCCCCGCCGCTGATCCGAAGATCTCACCAGCACGGGAATCGCCAACAAAAGCAAATGCGCAAACTGCACCTAAATGGTTTTCAGGAAAACTCCATTTGCCGGTGAAATATTCGGGCTAAACCGGAATGAGATTTGCTATATCCGCGCTTTCTGCGATAATTGTGCGCCGATGATGACGGCCTCTACGGACGCCGCAGTAAAAACGCACACCCAAACCACCATGTACTGACAGGAACCAACATGAGCTCAGACACGCAACCAGCACAGGAGTACCTCGACCTGTGTCCTGCAAAACTTATTGAACATGCGATCAAGCGAGGCGAAGGTGTTTTGTCCGATACCGGAGCGCTGCGCGTCACTACTGGCAAACGCACCGGCCGCTCTCCAGCAGATCGCTTTATCGTTCGCGAACCCTCCAGTGAAGATGCGATCAACTGGGGCTCGGTCAATCGTCCTTTTGACGCCGATAAATTTGATGCACTGTGGGAGCGTCTGGAGCATCACGTTTCGGAAAGAGATCGCTATGTCGCCCACCTGCACGTGGGCGAGCACGCCGACCATTACCTGCCGGTGCGCGTCACCACCATCGCC
>PDSN01000236.1 GCA_002748505.1 Gammaproteobacteria bacterium
ACAGTTGGACTTGCCACCGACCATATTGACGGCAGTGGCGATGGCTTCGTGGGTTTTGGTAATCAGCGAGCCGTGGCTCATGGCGCCGGTGACCAAGGTTGGCAAAATCTCAGTGGCCGGTTGCACGGCGGCAACCGCGATAGCTGCCGGTGCCGTGACAATGCTGTGCATAAAGTGCTTGGCGGTTCCCGACACCTGCAGAGATAAGCCCTTGTCATCGCAGGCCGATGAGTGAATGTCCTCGCCAAAGTATTGGGCAAGTGCTTCCCCTAAGGCCTGATAGCGGGAGCGACTGCCGTTTTCCAATACCAGGGTCGCCGTCTCGCCGTCAAAGCTGGCCGACAAACCGGCAAAGGCGACGGCGATATTGCCGTGGCGATTAATGCCCGACAAGGCTTCGCTAAAGTCCTGAATTGTGTTCAAGGCACTGACGTCGATAGGGAAAGCCAAGACATCGCGCAGGGCGGCGGGGCGAAAGGAACGCTCGGTCGCCAAGTCCTTACTAAAGGCGCGATAGCCGTCGGTGATAACGTGGCCATTGATATCCTCGGCCGACAGTTTTTTGGCCTGCAACAACTGTATTTCTTCTGTCGGCGGGATAATAACGCCCTGATCGTCGTGCTCGGCATCGACGACTGCCTCATCACTGTCTTGTTCCAAGGCCACTGCCTCGCCGGTCATGCCGGAATAGGCGCGCACGGCAATATTGCCAAAGGTGTGACCGGCGCCCTCTTGGCGCTCTTTAAACAGACCCAACAAAGGAATCGAAATATCGTCATTGTCGTCTCTGACCGAGAGCATTTTATGGTGCCAATTGACGCTGCTTAAAACGATATCGCTGAAAGTAGCCCCGGCCAGGGGTGCACTGATATGCGGAAACGCGGCTTTTAATTGCGGGTCGTTGGTGTCTAGGAAACTGGCTTCAAAAAACTCGCCACCAATATAGCTTTCCACCGTACACAAACCGATTTTACCCATGGTTTTCAGTAGCGACTTTTCCACCGCCTTTCTAAACTGATACAACATGGTCTCAACTTGG
>PDSN01000237.1 GCA_002748505.1 Gammaproteobacteria bacterium
GGCGGATGACACCGATATTTTCTTTGGTACCAACTCCAACCTGGATGTGTATCCCAATGTGCTGCTGATTGTGGATACCTCTGGCTCAATGAATTGGCAAACGAACCCTCCTTCCAACAACAACCGTATTGGTCATGTTAAGGAAGCGTTGCGGATTCTGATTAACGACCTGAACAACGTCAATGTGGGGCTGATGCGCTTTTCCAATCCGGGCGGGCCTGTGTTGTACCCGGTCAGTCCCATCGATGGCGATGTTGTCGGTGGTGGCAATGTCGCGGTGGTGGCGAGCGTGGCAGACTCCAGCGATGATGCGATGGAAGCCGTCACCAGCTCGGCCACTGTGTTTCAAAACGACAGCCAGCGCTTGTATCTGCCTAAAACTCAGCAATTTGGTGTAAGTACTGATGTTATTTCCGTAAATAACGATAATGGAGACTCCAGGGAACGGATCTCTGACGGCCATAACTGGACGGGTTCAACTGAGCTTGATTTTCTGCACGATAATGACTATATGATTGGCCTGCGGTTTGGTAACACCAATGTGCCGCCCAATGCACAGATCCTGGATGCCAGGGTGGAGCTGTTTGGGCGAGATAATCCCAGCAACAACAGTGACCCGGTTTTTGTTCAGATTGTTGGTGAGCGAGACGAGACGGGTGGCAACTACGAAAATATCAATCGTCATCTCTTTAATCGGATAGACGAACCCTCCGAGCGCACCGTCGCAGTAGTAAACTGGACGCTCACCGATGAAGTCGAGCATCGGATGCCTATGCAAAGTGCTGATGTCAGTAGCATTGTGCAGCAGATCGTCGACAATCCGGCGTGGAACGCACCCAGTGGCGAGGAAGATGATGTCAGTTTGATGTTAGCCCCACAGTCGGGCGCGCCCGATACTGGGCGACGTTTTTTTTACTCCCGCAACGGCAATCCGAACTTCGCGCCCAGGCTGGTAGTGGATTATCTCAACCCTGGAGTACCGAATTCTGAGGTGGATTCGCAGGTGGGGGTGCGCTTTCAAAATGTGCGTGTACC
>PDSN01000052.1 GCA_002748505.1 Gammaproteobacteria bacterium
GGGAGCGCCCACGAACTCTGCAATGTTCCTTGGGGATGCGGGCATCCCATCAAAAGCCGCCCTGAAAGCCCATGCTCGTGAGAGTGTCAGGATATTCTTCGCGGCTTTTGCGAATGCTGCTCGAACCTAATGAGGTAAAGGGGACGGAGGGATGAGGTAGGTAAAGGGTAGGTAATAAAGGGGACGGAGGGATTATTTTTTAATCCCTCCGTCCCCTTTTTGCCCTTTTTGCGTGACGCCTTATTCGGCGACACAACACAATAGACTCAATACATCACGAGTAAAATCCCGTGCTTGTTTTGGCATCAGGTAGTTGCGGATGGTAGCGATACCATGACCTGCTAATGCTTAATATTGGGCGCCCCGTTAGGCACAAGCATACTACACAACAACAGCAAGCCGTGACAAGCAGGACAGTAAGCAAGCAAAGCCACTTGCGGACAGTACCTGCCGGCGTATCGCAAGCGGCCGTGGCTGCGGATGAACGCGGGCTCCTCGGCTGACAGTTGTGCGGAAGGCGCTGCGATGCCTCGGCGGGATCAAACACTGCCAACTAAAACCTCCCAGCTAAAGCCTTGCAACTACTGCGCTTCCACCAACACCGAAAACTGGGTACTATTGAACAAGTTTGTGCACCCACAATGTGCGCGGGTTGAAAACATAGCGAATAATAACGAGGCCACCATGAAAAAACTCTCGATGATCGACAAAGGCTTTTTGCTGGGCGAAAGCCGGGAAATGCCCATGCATGTCGGCGGTGTCAGTTTGTATACCCTGCCAGATGGCGCAGACGAACAGGAGTTTTTAGCGACTCTTGCAGCCAATGTGCATGAGGCCAAGGTGCTAATGCCGCCTTTTGGGGACCGTTTGAAAGTCGGCCCCCTTGGTTTGATGGGTACAGCCTATTGGGAACCCGACCCCGCGTTTGATATGGATTACCACGTGCGCCACTCGGCGCTACCGAAGCCGGGTCGTTATCGCGAGTTATTTGCCCTGGTGTCGCGTCTGCACAGCTCCTTACTTGAGCGCACTCGGCCGCTGTGGGAGATGCATATCATTGAAGGTTTGGAAAATCGCCAGTTTGCGATCTACAGCAAAACCCACCACGCTGCGGTTGACGGTGCTCGCTCAATTCATATTTCCCGGTCTATGTTGTCGGCAGATCCCAGCCACATTAACGCAGAATCGCCGATATCTAAAACCTCCTGGGATCGCTACAAAGCCTCTGTAAAGATGGGGCACAAAGCCCATTACAGCGACTCAGAACTGCGCAACGTGGCGGATATGCTGAAATCCAGCTTTGACAGCAGCGCCAATATCTTTCACGCTCTGAAAGGATTTACCAAAGCCTGGTCGGGCCAAGACCGCCAGCTCAACTTCCCGCACCTTAAGGTGCCTCGCACCAGCATCAACGGCAACATCGACAGCACGCGTCGCTTCGTTGCCCAGTCCTGGGAGTTCGCACGCGTCAAAAAAGTGGCCGAAGCCTTAGGCGGCACATTTAATGACACCGTACTGGCCATGTGCGCCGGTGCCATACGCAATTACTTAATCAACTACAGCGAACTGCCGGAGCGCTCCCTCAAGGCCATGGTGCCGGTGTCCCTGCGTGAAGAAGGCGACGTGGACGCGGGCAATGCGGTGGCGGCGATCAGCGCCAATCTGGCCACCGATATTGCCGACCCCAGCGATCGATTTCACGCCATTGTCGATTCGGTGTTGGCAGGCAAAGACTATTACCGCAGCATGTCGGCGCGAGAAATTGAAATGGTTTCCCTGCTCATGCAAGCGCCCTCGATGATACTGGTACCCCTGGGTTTAATACCGCGTCTCCCCCCGTATAACCTGACGATCTCCAATATTCCCGGTATACGCCAAACCATGTACTGGAATGGCGCGCGCATGGATGGCTCCTACCCCATGTCGATTGTGGCGCACAGCATGGCAATGAACATCACCCTGGTAACTTACGACAAAAACGTGGACTTTGGCATTCTCGCCTGTCGACGCAACGTGCCGCATGTACAACGCATGATCGACTATATGGAAGACGCGCTGCAGGAACTCGAAGAGGTTGCAGGCTTCCGGGAACGCCCAAGCCGAAAGCGTCGGTCGGCAGCTGCGAAACCAAAAGCAAAAGTCACGGCAGGGACAAAAACAAAAGCCAAAGCAAAATCTAAAGCCAGGGCAAAACCTAAAGCAACGGCTAGGCCTAAGGCAACGGTAAAAGCAAAGGCAAAAACCAAGGCGAAAACAAGGGCGAAACGGTCTTAGCGCTTTGCTTTGCTCCCTCACCCCCTGGCGGAAGGTGCCCGGCGGCGTCTGTTGTTTTTCGCGCCGGGTTTACCCGTATTAGGCCGGTGCGCACCGGGCTTTTTAGCCGGTGCTTTTCGACGCGGTTTGGTCGAGGGCTTATGCGTTTTTAGTGGTGCCTTACTTGCGGGCACTTCGTGCTCTGGCTCAAAACCGCCGATATATTCTCTGGGAATCTGCTTGCCAATAAGGCGCTCAACGGCCTGCAATTGTTTGATTTCATCGGCGCTCACCAGAGAATACGCCTGCCCGGATGCCCCCGCTCTGCCGGTGCGACCAATACGGTGCACATAGTCTTCGGGCACATTGGGTAAATCGACATTCACCACCTGCGGCAGTTGCACAATATCGAGGCCGCGTGCGGCGATGTCGGTGGCGACAAGCACGCGAATGCTGCCCTCTTTGAAACCTGCCAAGGCCTGGGTTCTGGCGTTTTGGCTTTTGTTGCCGTGAATTGCCGCCGCTTTAATGCCCGCTTTTTCCAGCTGCTGAGCGAGGCGGTTTGCGCCGTGTTTGGTACGCGAAAACACCAGCACCTGCTGCCAGTTGTTTTCTTTCACCAGATGAATGAGCAGCGCTGCCTTGCGTTTTTTATCAACCGGATGCAAATGCTGCTGCACGCGCTCGGCGGTGGTGTTTGGCGGCGCCACTTCAACGCTGATGGGCTTGTGCAAAATGCCTTCGGCCAGTTTGCGAATCTCCGGCGCGAAGGTGGCGGAGAACATGAGGTTTTGCCGTTTTTGCGGCAGCAGTTGCAAAATGCGGCGAATGTCGTGAATAAAACCCATGTCGAGCATGCGATCAGCTTCATCGAGCACCAGAATTTCCAGGTCATCAAAATGCAAAGCGCCCTGGCCGTGCAAATCCAGCAAACGCCCAGGCGTTGCCACCAGGATATCGACGCCTTTGCTGAGCTGACGCATTTGCGGGTTGATGTTGACACCGCCAAACACCACCGCCGAACGCAGGGGCAGGTGTTTGCCGTAAACGCTGACGCTATCGCCTACCTGGGCAGCAAGTTCTCGCGTTGGCGTCAATACCAGTGCGCGCACGGCCTTAATCTGCGCGCTTTGACCGCTGTTTAAGCGCTGTAACAACGGCAGGGTAAAACCTGCAGTTTTGCCGGTGCCGGTTTGAGCGGCGGCCATGATATCGCGCCCCTGCAAAATGGGTGGAATGGCTTTTACCTGAATAGGTGAAGGTGCGCTATAGCCTTTGCCCGCCACCGCGCGCAATAGCTCGCTGGACAGACCCAGTTGATCAAAATTCATGGAAAACTCCGAAAGCGGCGCCGCAAAGAAGAATGCCGACGCGAAAGAAGGCGCCACTATACGCGAAGTCTTTAGGCAGTCAACAGCTTATATACCACCAAGGCAGAGATATTTAATGTCCAGGTAGTCATCGATACCGTATTTAGAACCCTCGCGCCCCGAACCGGATTCCTTAACACCGCCAAAGGGGGCCGCGGCATTGGATAGAATACCTTCGTTAATACCCACCATGCCGTACTCCAGCGCTTCACTCACCCGAAACACTCTGGAAATATCCTGCGTGTAGAAATAGGCGGCGAGGCCATATTGCGTATTGTTGGCCATAGCCACTGCCTCGCTCTCTTTCTCAAAGCGAAACACCGTTGCCACCGGGCCAAATATTTCTTCATGAAAAATTCGCATATCCGGGGTGAGATCCGCAAGCACGGTGGGCTGGTAAAAACACGCGCCCAGTTCAGAGGGGGCACCGCCCAGTAACAGCTTGCCACCGCTGTCTATAGTTTCCTGCACCAGCGCATGCACAGTTTCAAGCGCCCCTGGATTGATCATCGGTCCGTGACTGCTGGATTCATCCAGCCCGTCACCCAAACTGAATTGCGCCACTTTTTCTGTCAGCTTTTTCACGAAGGCGTCGTAAATGCCGCTTTGCACCAGCAGGCGATTACTGCAGACACAGGTCTGGCCAGAGTTGCGGTATTTCGACGCCAGCGCACCCTCCACGGCGGCATCGAGATCGGCATCGTCAAACACGATAAACGGCGCATTGCCGCCCAGCTCCATAGAGGTGCGTTTACAGGTGGTGGCGCACTGGGCGAGCAGGGCTTTGCCCACCGCCGTTGAGCCGGTAAACGTGACTTTGCGTATATCTTCGTGCTCGGTTAAACGCTTGCCCACCGCTTTTGAGTCGCTGCTTATCACCACATTAAACACCCCAGCGGGAATACCCGCTTCCTTGGCGAGCACGCACAATGCCAGAGCCGAAAGCGGCGTTTCCCTGGCTGGCTTGCACACCATGGTACAACCCGCCGCGAGCGCGGGCGCGACCTTGCGGGCAATCATGGCATTGGGGAAATTCCACGGCGTAATGGCCGCCACCACACCCACGGGCTGTTTAATCACCAGCAGGCGCTTGTCACTGCTGGGTGGCGCAATGATATCGCCATCAATGCGTCTGGCCTCTTCTGAAAACCATTCGATATAGCTCGCACCGTAAGCGATTTCGCCTTTGGCCTCCGCCAGCGGCTTGCCCTGCTCCAGAGTTAAAATGCGCGCCAGATCATCCTGATTCGCCATCACAAGTTCAAACCAACGGCGCAGCAAGCGTGCTCGTTCGCCGGCAGTGGTGCCCTGCCAGGCTTTTTGCGCCCGCCTGGCAGCGGCAATTGCAGCGTCAACCTGGGCGAGCTTTGCGTCGGCCACCTGCGCCAACACCTCACCGGTGGCGGGATTGTACACATCGATTAGTGCACCGCCGTCTTGCCATTCGCCGTTAATAAACAGCCGTGTCGCCAGTAAATCATCGCGCGATAGTTGCATGGACTTTTCCTCGAGCCTGTCTGATACAAACACACTAACTCAGATATTTTACCAGTACGGCGACCATTCATCTATTGTTTAATAATATCAATGAGTTATACCAAAAACCCCAAAAAGCACCAATGTGCAAATAGTGCCTAAATGGTTTTTCGAAAAAATTTCTTCGGGAAAGTGTTCACGATAGCCCCGCAGGGGTGAGGCGCATGGACGCGCCGAATAAAAATGACTTCGAGGACGCTACAATTACATCCCTGTAAGCTCGTCTCGGCCATCCATGGCCTCGAATGCCCCGCCAGGCGCTCACCGCACGGTGGCTTATCCGCTATTGTTTAATCAATATCAATGAGTTACGCAATAAATAGCCACAAAAACCAATGTGCTAACTGCGCCTATTTCGAAAAAAACGACGGGGCCAGCAGGCCCCGGAATTAAGCAAGATTATTATTGTTGGTGGATGTAGGGAATGTGGGTTCCGCTACGGTCGCTGCTTACCGCATCGCTTACCGCGCTGCCTGCAAAAAAACACAGTTTATTGCAACACAGTGCGATGCGTTATCTCCGCTTCCAATTAGAGTGTATTTGCAGCTCAAGGTCAATCCCAAAACAGCAGAACCTGAGCTGCCACGAGCAAAAAACCGATAAAAAACAATCGTTAACAAGTGATTATCATTCCGCTCAGCTCAGCAACTGCAATGGCGTTGTCGCAGCAAGCTCACGCGTCTCAAGCAGTGATGTCGCCCTGGCGATATCCGGTGCGAAATAGCGATCCTTATCATAAAACGGCACCGCACCGCGCAACAGCGCTTTACCGCGTTCCAAAGCTTCAGAGCTTTTTAGCGGCTTGCGGAAATCCAGTCCCTGACAGGCCGCCAGCCATTCAATCGCCAAAATACCGCTGACATTTTGATAAATATCCCGCAGGCGCCTGCCTGCAAAGGTCGCCATAGACACATGGTCTTCCTGATTGGCAGAGGTGGGCAGCGAATCAATCGATGCGGGATGCGCAAGGGTTTTGTTTTCACTGGCAAGAGCTGCACAGGTTACCTGGGCGATCATAAAGCCCGAGTTCACTCCGCCATTGTCCACCAGAAAAGGTGGCAGGCCACTTAAGTTGGCATCGATCAAAAGCGCCATACGCCGTTCGGACAGGGCGCCAATTTCACTCAAGGCAATGGCCAGCATATCCGCCGCCATCGCCACGGTTTCAGCGTGAAAATTCCCACCGGATAAAATATCGCCCGCCTCGGCAAATACCAGCGGATTGTCCGACACACCATTGGCCTCGATCACCAGGGTTTGTGCCGCGAAGCGCATCTGCTGCAAACAGGCACCCAGAACCTGAGGCTGACAACGCAGGGAATAGGGGTCTTGCACTTTTTCACAGCGCTGATGTGACCGACCAAGTTCGGAGGATTCACCAAGCAGGGTGCGAAACGCTGCGGCAATATCCGCCTGGGATTGATGACCTGCGCTTTCCAAGGCATTTTCAGCAAAAAATAAACCTTGCAGAGCAAAGGCGGTGGAGGCCTGGGTACCGTTTAGCAGCGCCAAACCCTCCTTGGGCGCCAGCTCAATAGGCGCAAGCCCCACGCGCTGTAAACCCTCTGCGGCAGACAAACGCTCACCGTGGAAAAATACTTCCCCCTCTCCCAGC
>PDSN01000241.1 GCA_002748505.1 Gammaproteobacteria bacterium
CACCGATGTGGTGCCGCCGGGGGATGAAAAAAACTGGCACAGCCCGCCGTTTCAGCCCAGCGAAAGAGACGGCTATTTGTATGCCCGAGGCGCTGCCGACATGAAAAGCGGCGTTGCTGCTATGTGTGTCGCCGCCGTTGAATTTATTCGCGCTAACCCTGATTACAACGGCTCTATTGCTATTATGCTCACCGCTGACGAAGAAGGCCCGGCACAAAACGGTATCCGCAAATTTATGCCCTATTTAGTTGAGCAAGGCGTAAAAATGGATTATGCCGTCTTTACTGAACCGTCATCGGTTAATGTATTGGGTGATATGATTAAAAACGGGCGGCGCGGCTCGATGCATGCGCATTTGACTTTGTTTGGTAAACAGGGGCATGTGGCTTATCCCGACAACGCTGCCAATCCGATTCATGCCTTGGGTAGCATTATCACCGCCTTATCGCGCGAAGTCTGGTGTGCGGGTAACGATGACTTTCCCGCGACCTCCAAGCAAATTTGGTCGATGCGTGGTGGTGTGGGTGCCAATAACGTGATCCCCGGCGAGGCCGAATTAGGCTTTAATTTTCGCTTTTCCAACGAATTAACTTCCAAAGCTATCGAAGCCCGTGTCGAGGAAATCGTGCAACAGCAACTGGAAAAAGAATACCAGGAAACCGGCAAACGCTTTCAATACCAGTTAAGCTATTCCGTCAGCGGCGAACCGTTTCTGACGCCGGAAGGGGCGCTGGTCAACGCCATGCGCGAGGCCTGCACTGAAGTGTTGGGCATCACCCCGGAATTATCAACCAGCGGCGGTACCAGCGATGCACGTTTTGTCGCCCCGTTTGGCGTGCAGGTGGTGGAATTCGGCCCTGTTAACAAGACCATTCATCAAGTTAACGAATGCGTCAAAATCAGCGACTTGGAGCCACTTACGCAAACCTATCAGCGCCTGTTGGAAAAACTACATGCCTGACCGCAACAAAACCGACCCGGCGATTGCCATTGTTATCCCCGCCGCCGGTTT
>PDSN01000041.1 GCA_002748505.1 Gammaproteobacteria bacterium
GCTGGTATTTACCGCGTTTTCCGGCAGTCATCAGGATGCGATCAAAAAGTGTCTGGCCAGGCGCAAAGACGATGAGCCCTGGCAGGTGGCGTATTTGCCAATTGATCCGGCGGATATCGGTCGCAGTTATCAGGAGGTTATTCGCATTAACAGCCAGTCCGGCAAGGGCGGCATGGCCTATGTGCTTGAGCGCGAGTACGGTTTGGAACTGCCGCGCTGGCTGCAAATTGACTTTAGCTCGGTGGTGCAAGCCTATGCGGAAGAGCATAAAACCGAGGTTGGCGGTGCCGAACTCTATCGCCTGTTTGAACAGCACTACCTCGCCTGCGAGCAGGGCATGACGCTTGAGCGTTTCTCCGTGGAACGCGCGGGCGCTGAGAACGTGACGGTTTCGGCAGTCATTAACGATGGCGCGCAAAGCCGTACCATCAATGGTAAAGGCGGTGGCGTGGTATCGGCCTTTGTGACAGCGATGCAACCCCTTAGCCGTGAGAAAATCGTGCTGGTGGAATACTCCGAACACGCCTTGTCGCACAGTGCCGACGCCGAGGCCGTGTCCTATATTCAGCTCAACCTGGGCGGCGAGCGCTACTGCGGTGTGGGGCGCAGTCACGACATCGTGCAGGCGTCATTAAGTGCTATTTTGGGGGCGATGAACAAAGCGGCGCTGGAAAATACGCAGGCGGCCTGAAGCCTGGGGTCAATAAGGCTGTACCAATAAAAAAAGCCTCTGCGTCTTGCGGCGCAGGGGCTTTTTTATGCGTTTGTGTGCGGCGATTACTCGTCTAAAAAGCTGCGCAAAAAATCAGACCGACTGGGGTGGCGCAGTTTGCGAAGCGCTTTGGCTTCGATTTGTCGGATACGCTCGCGGGTTACGTCGAACTGTTTGCCCACTTCTTCAAGGGTGTGGTCGGTGTTCATATCGATACCAAAGCGCATCCGCAGTACCTTGGCTTCGCGGGCGGTAAGGCCGGCCAGCACATCTTTGGTGGCTTCTTGCAGACCCTGGCCTGTGGCGGCGTCTACGGGGGAGTCGATGGTGCTGTCCTCGATAAAATCACCCAGGTGTGAATCGTCATCGTCACCGATCGGGGTTTCCATAGAAATCGGTTCTTTGGCGATTTTCAGCACCTTACGGATTTTATCTTCGGGCATATCCATGCGCTCGCCCAGTTCTTCCGGTGTGGGTTCGCGACCCATTTCCTGCAGCATTTGCCGCGAAATACGATTGAGTTTGTTGATGGTCTCAATCATGTGCACGGGAATACGGATGGTGCGCGCCTGGTCGGCGATGGAGCGGGTAATCGCCTGGCGAATCCACCATGTCGCATAGGTGGAGAACTTGTAACCGCGGCGGTATTCAAACTTGTCCACCGCTTTCATCAGGCCGATATTGCCCTCCTGGATAAGGTCAAGAAATTGCAGGCCGCGGTTGGTGTATTTCTTGGCGATAGAAATAACCAGACGCAGGTTGGCTTCTACCATTTCTTTCTTGGCGCGACGTGCACGGGCCTCGCCCATGGACATCTGCCGGTTTATCTCCTTGATTTCCGTTACCGTTAGATTGGTGGCGTCTTCGATTTGTTTGATGCGGCGCTGGGCGCGCTGAATATTTTCTTTTTCGGCGTTAAGCTTTTCGGCGTGGGGTTTTTTGGAGCGTGTGTGGCGGCTCAGCCAGCGCAAATCGGATTCGTTGCCCTGGAAGGTGGTCAAAAAGTCCTTGCGCGGCAGGCCGCAGCGCTTAACAGCGATGTGCATAATTTCGCGCTCTTGCGAACGCACTTCCGCCAGGGTGTTGCGGGCCCTGTTGACCAGCGGCTCGAATACACGGGGCGTCAGCTTCAGGAACTTAAAATACTCGCCCAGTTTGTCCAGTTCTTTGATGGTGGCGGCATCGCGGCGGCCTTTTGCAGCGATGGCCTTTTCCGCCTTGGTGCACTGGCGTTTAATGGTGGTAAAGCGTTTCTTCGCTTCAACGGGGTCAGGGCCTGATTCAGTTTCTTCGTCGTCGTCTTTAGCCGCCTCTGCCACCTCCGCTGCGGAGGGAACGTGCTCGGCGGGGTCTAAGTAGCCTACGATGATGTCGCTTAAGCGGCGCTCTTCCTTGGCTACTAAATCATACTCATCGACAATGGCGCGCACCGCGCCTGGGTAGTGGGCAAGAGCGGCCATCAGTTCGCGGATGCCCTCCTCGATGCGTTTGGCGATAACAATTTCGCCCTCGCGAGTAAGCAGTTCCACGGTGCCCATTTCGCGCATATACATGCGCACGGGGTCGGTAGTGCGGCCGGCTTCGGACTCCACCGCGGCAAGGGCGGCGGCCGCTTCGGCGGCGGCAATGTCGTCGGCGGAGCTATCACCTTCGGTCATCAACAGTTCGTCCGCATCGGGCGCGATTTCGAACACGTTGATGCCCATGTCATTGATCATTTGGATAATTTCTTCCACCTGATCCGGGTCGGAAATGTCCTCGGGTAGGTGATCGTTGACCTCGGCGTAGGTCAGATAGCCCTGTTCCTTGCCTTTGGCGATGAGGTCTTTCAGGCGGGATTGCTGTTGAACGACATCATTCATTCAGAGAGTACCTGTCTTGGGTGGGTTTCACGAAGGAAAAAATAAGCCCGATATTATACCAAAAACACCGCACTGTAACACGCGGCATAAATGTTCTGGATAGCTTATATGCGGGTATAGTTCGCAAAAACAAGGGGGTAGGGTGGTAAATTCACAAATATTTTTGCGCTCTGTGGCGCTTATTGGTTTTTGAGCTGGCCTTTGGCGCGCATCAGCTCCAGTAGCGACTGCTTATCATCGGCTGACAATTGCTGGTAGGGAATGGCCTTCAGGCGAGCGATTTCTTCATCCAGATTCTGGCGCTGATGCTGGCGGATCAGGCGCGCCAGCACATCGTGCAGCTGTCGCCCTATGCCCTCCTCGGGAATCAAGCGTTCCTCGGCAGCCAGGCGCGCGAGCAGTTCGCCTTCTGCAGTGTCATACCAGTGTCCCATAAGCAGTGGCGTGCTGGGGTTTTGTTTCAGCAGTTCGATAATTTCACGCAGCAGCGCCACACTCTCGCCCTCAAGGCTCGCCGGCAGCGAGGGCAGGTTTTCCCTGGCCAGTGTCGGTTGGTGCAGCAGTAGCGCGATCGCCGCCTGGGCGAGATTGTCGCCAATTTTTTGTTGTGGGCGTGCCTTGCGTTTGCGGGGGCTAGCGCGCTGATCCTGCTGGGCAGAGGTGTCCTCTTCGTGAGGCGCTGCGTCCTGGTGCTGATAACTGTGCTGAGAATCGACCTGTGGTGCAGGTGGTGGTTCGGGTAGGGTAGCTTGTAACTCCGCGCTGCTAAGTCCAGTGCGCTCGGCCAGCGAATTGTACATCAATTGGCGATACACGCCCTTGGGAAGTCGCTGCAAATAGGGCAGAGCACGCTGGCTGAGCAGAGCGCGCCCTTCCATGGTGTCGGTGTCGATACCTTCGCTGGTGTGGGCAAACAAATACTCTTCCAGTGGCTGGGCGTTGAGGATTAAGTGCTCAAGGTGCTGCGCGCCCTTTTCGCGTACCAGGGTATCGGGATCGTGACCTTCGGGTAAAAACAAAAAGCGCACCTGGCGACCGTCTTGCAGGGTGGGCAGGCTGGTTTCCAGTGCCCTTGCCGCAGCTTTCCTGCCTGCGTTGTCGCCATCAAAACAAAACACGACCTGGTGGCACAAGCGGTAAATGCGCTGCAAATGGGTTTCGCTGGTGGCGGTGCCCAGGGTTGCCACGGCGTAATGTATGCCGTGCTGGGCGAGGGCGATAACGTCCATATAGCCCTCAACCACCAGGATCTGTTCCAGCGAGCGGTTCTGTTTGCGCACTTCATACAGGCCGTAGAGTTCGCGGCCTTTGTGAAAGATGCTGGTCTCTGGTGAGTTCAGGTATTTGGGCTTGTCATCGCCCAGCACGCGACCGCCAAAGGCGATCACCCGTCCGCGCTGGTCGCGGATGGGAAACATAATGCGATGGCGAAAGCGGTCGTACTGACGGCCCTGGTCGTTCTCCACCAACATGCCGCTTTGCAGCAGATGCTGCTTGCCCTGCTCGTCCTGGCCGAAGCGTTTGAGTGCGTTATCCCAACCCGGCGGAGCAAAGCCAAGGCCAAAGGTTTTTGCGATTTCGCCCGACAAGCCGCGGTTTTTCAAGTAGCCGATGGCTTGTTCGCGCATCGGGTGTTGGCGCAGTGCCTGTTGGTAATACCCGGCCAACTGCTCCATCAGTGAATACAGGTCGCGCTGGCGCTGTTTCTTTGCAGCGCTTTGCTTAAAGCTGCCTTCCTCGCGAATCACGCTCATGCCGGCGCTTGCCGCCAGGGATTCTACCGCCTGCGGAAAGTCGAGGTTTTCGTAGTCCATGACGAAACTCACTGCATTGCCGCCTGCGCCGCAGCCAAAGCAGTAGTAGAACTGTTTATCGGGGTTGACGCTGAATGATGGGGTTTTTTCGTCGTGAAAAGGGCAGCAGGCGCTGTAGTTTTTGCCGGTTTTTTTCAGTTTGACGCGCCGGTCTATCACCTCGACGATGTCGATGCGAGAGAGCAGTTCGTCAATAAAGGACTGGGCAATACGTCCGGCCATGGCGTTGAGTCGTGTTGTTGGCAAGCCGTACATTTTTACACGTCAGGCGGCAAAAGTAAGCCGCCTGGGTGAAAACAGGGGGCGGTTAGTTGAGGCGCTGCTTGACCAGTTTGCTGACCTGGCTCATATCCGCGCGACCCGCAAGCTGCGGTTTGAGGCTGCCCATTACTGGGCCCATGGCCGCCATGCCCGTCGCATCGGTTTGCGCAAGTGCGTCATCGATCAGCGCGATGATTTCATCTTCCGTCAATGCTTTGGGCAAGAAGGTTTGGATGACGGTAATTTCAGCCTCTTCCTGTGCCGCCAATTCTTCGCGACCCGCAGCGCGGTACTGGCTCGCGGAGTCGCGGCGCTGTTTGAGCATTTTGTCGAGCACGGCGATGGCGCGGGCATCGTCAACTTCAATGCGCTCATCCACTTCAATGCGTTTGAATTCTGCTTGAATCAGGCGGATGGTGCCTAAAGTGGGCTTGTCCTTGGCCTTCATGGCGGCTTTCATCGCCGCCTTGATGCTGTCTTTCAGAGAGGTGTCGCTCACGGCGTTACACCTTAGTACAGGCGGATGCGCTTGCGGTTTTCTCTGGAGACTTTCTTCAGGTGGCGCTTAACCGCAGCGGCAGCGGCGCGCTTGCGCACGGAGGTGGGCTTTTCATAGTGCTCGCGACGACGAACTTCCGCCAATACACCGGCTTTTTCGCAGGAACGCTTGAAGCGGCGCAGGGCTACATCAAACGGCTCGTTTTCTTTCACTTTAATATGAGGCATTAAAATTACCTGTCATTTGTTTGTTAAACACGTTTTGGCCACGAAGGCCTTTGTCAAGGGGCGCGCATTTTACACTGATCAAACAGCCTTTGCAAAGCCCGTCTAACCCGGATATTTCACCAGTAAATGGAATTTTCGGGAAAAAGGGCAAAGAAAGTTGTTCAAACATCATGAAAAGCGTAGTGGTAGTTACGGTTTGAATGATTTTGGGCAAGGCTCGAAGGCATTTTTTCGAAAAACCGTTTAGGTACAGTTTGTATATTTGCCTCAGTTGTCATCAATCGCATAACTCATTGATATAAAAACAATAACAGCAGAGAATTCGCCGTACTGGTGAAATATCCGAGTTAAGGATAATTACCTGCGTCTTGATCTTCCGGGCTGGTCAGTGCGGGTGTGGGTCGATTATCATGCGCTCGTACTCCTTACGACAAAGGTTTGTCACTTCCAATGCGGGTTTTGGGCATAGAGACGTCTTGTGATGAAACAGGCGTTGCACTTTACGACACCGAGCAGGGTTTATTGGCCGATGCGCTGTACTCTCAGGTGGATGTGCATGTTGAATATGGCGGCGTGGTGCCGGAGCTTGCCTCCCGCGACCACGTGCGCAAGGTGCTGCCACTGCTGGACGAGGTGCTGGACAAAGCCGGTTGCAGCGGGCGCGACATCGACGCCATCGCCTACACTGCAGGCCCTGGTCTTATCGGTGCGCTGATGGTCGGTGCATCGCTGGCGCGCTCGCTGGCTTATGCCTGGAATATTCCAGTGCTGGGCATTCATCATATGGAGGGACACTTGCTGGCGCCCATGCTCGAAGAAAACTCGCCACAGTTTCCTTTTGTGGCGCTGTTGGTCTCGGGTGGGCATACTCAGTTGGTGCAGGTCGAAGGCATCGGGCGATATCGCTTGTTGGGTGAATCACTGGACGATGCCGCTGGCGAAGCCTTTGACAAAGCGGCGAAAATGTTGGGGCTTGTCTACCCCGGTGGCCCGCAAGTGGCGCGCCTGGCGCAGTCGGGTCGCGAGGGGCGTTTTACCTTTCCGCGCCCTATGGTCAACCGCCCAGGGCTGGATTTTTCTTTCTCTGGCCTTAAAACCCACACTCTGACGACGATTGCCCAGTGCAAAGGCGAGAGCGGCGGTGAATTATGTGCACAGGATGCGGCGGATATTGCCCTGGCTTTTGAGGTCGCGGTGATCGATACGCTGGTGATTAAGTGCCGCCGCGCCCTGCGTGAGTCGGGCTTTACGCGTTTGGTGGTTGCGGGCGGTGTGAGCGCAAATACAAGGCTTCGCAGTACCCTGACAAGCGCCCTGGGTAAAGAGGGTGCGGAGGTATTTTATCCCGCGCTTCAATATTGCACCGACAACGGCGCCATGATTGCGTATGCTGGAGCCTGCAGGTTGGCCGCCGGCCAGTGCGATATCGACGTGCCCCCCCTGCGCCCGCGCTGGCAACTGGATGAACTGTCGCCGCTGTAACGCCTTGCTTAAGCCGGGCGCTTGTGCTTTGGCTGTACTCGCTGGGAAAGCTTTGGCGTGAGGGTTGTTTTGAGCTAGGCATCATTTACAAAAAAGGAGAACAGGCCCATGGATCGCATCATTATTGAAGCGCTGGAAGTGGATACCGTGATAGGCATTCGCGACTGGGAGCGCAGGGTGCGTCAGCGCGTGCTTATTAGCTTTGAATTGGCTTGGGACACTCGCCGTGCCGCTGCCACAGGGGATATTCACGATGCTCTGGACTATGCCGCAGTGGCGCAGGTTGCGCAAAATTACGCTGCCTCCGCGCGCTGTTGTTTAATTGAAGAATTAGCCGAGGGTCTGGCCTCGTTGATTTATGAGGAATTTACCGTGCCCTGGTTGCGTCTGCGCGTAGACAAGCCCGGCGCCTTGCCCAATGCTCACTCTGTGGCGGTGGTGATCGAGCGCGGCAACCTATGAGCACAAGCATCGCCCTGGGGCTGGGTAGCAATATCGAGCGTGAGACGCATCTGCGCGCGGGCGTGGCGGCGTTGTCCCGGCTGCTTCACGCTGTGCGCCTGTCACCGGTTTACGACTGCGATGCCGTGGGGTTTTCCGGACCATCATTTTTTAACATGGTAGTGCGCGGGGAAACCGACTTGCCGCTTGCGCAATTACTGTCGCAGCTTCGCGAGATTGAGCGTGACAATGGCCGCGCGCCCAATGCTGAGCGTTATAGCTCGCGCACCCTGGATATCGATTTGTTGGTGTTTGGTGACCTCTGCCTTCGCAACAACCAGGTCAACCTGCCACGGGGCGATATTCTAAAGCAGGCCTATGTGCTAAAACCCCTAAGCGATATCTGGCCCGACGGCGTTCATCCCGTGGTGGGAAAAACCTTCGCCCAGTTGTGGCGGGCATTTGCGGACAAAAGCGTGCGCCTGACACCTGTGCAGATGCTTTGGGTAAGTGGCGATGTCGGCGGCTGCGCCCAGTGAGCGAACGCCTACAGAGAAAGACTGGAAGCGCTTGGTCGGGCACTGGAAGGCCGAACTGGATGCGTGCATTTGCTTGAAGTCGATTCAAACAAAGACAAGCGGTGACAGCGGACAAGTGCTTGGTTTAAGCTTAGGGGCTACCAACTGTCGACTGAGAGATTTTCATGACTAAGCCGGTTATTAAGAAGGATCCGTTATATAGATTACTGCGCAATGAGGATATTCCCGCGTTTAACAAGGCGCGCGATACCATGGATGTATCGGAGTTGCGTTCGGGTGATTATCGCGGTCGCGATCTGCGCAATATGAATGCTGACGGCCTGGATTTTAGCGGTGCGTATTTTCGCAATGCCGACTTGTCGGGTATCGATTTTCGCAATACCAACTTAGAAGGCGCCAGTCTCGCGGATGCCAAGGTCTCGGGGGTGTATTTTCCCAAGGAGCTATCCGCTGAGGAAATTCGTCTATCGGTGGATTTTGGTACCCGCCTGCGCTATCGGAGCTAAGTATCGGCCTGATCTGTGGCCTTGGGCGTTTTCCGCTGCCAGGGGAAGTGGCCGTCCAGCTCCACTTGCAGTGACAGGCTCAAGAAGGTCCGGATGATAACAATCATCGCCAGCACCAACACTTCGTCCATCGTTGGTTTGTGAACCACAGTCGCCATGATGTCCGCGGCGATCAGTATTTCAAGCCCCAGTAAAATGGCTTTACCCAGGCGCTGGCGCACCAAAATATAGGCCTGGCTCTGCTTGCTAAAGCTTTTGGAAAATTTATAGAGCGCATAGATGCAACCGACAAAAATAGTTGCAACGCCAATCAGCTCTATGACTTCTGCGATAATATCGATGTAAAACTTGATGTCGTGCACGGTATTCTCCAAGAAAATGTTAGTTCACGGGCGAACTCATGTTTAGCCGTTTGGGGTTTTTCAGCGCTGTCCTTTGTCGTTTCCATTTGTATTAGCTCGGGCATGGTTGCATCCTTTGCCGGGCTGCTAGTACGCGACAGCTATGCCATTATACAATCTATAGGCGCATGAAAAACGTATAATCGGTTTATCCCTGAGGGATGCTGGGTTGTTGACTTTTTTGTTAACGCTGAACTGGCAACGCGGATAGAGAAGCAGCGGCTTTGCAGGCTGGTATAGGGTTTGTTGTTGATGTTTTGACAGCGCTGGCGATGCAACAATATGACAAAGTAATACGTTGGAATAAAGAAGGTCTATGAATTTAAGACAGAGCAATATCGCCAGGCTTGACGGCGGGGAATTTGATGTATTGGTTCTTGGTGGTGGCATTAATGGTGCCGTATCCGCCGCAGCACTGTCGGCCAAAGGGGTGAAAGTCGCCTTGGTAGATAGGGGCGATTTTGCGGGTCTAACCAGCTCGAATTCCTCTAACCTCGCCTGGGGTGGGATTAAATACCTGGAGAATCAGGAGTTTCTTCTGGTTAACAAGTTGTGCAAGAGCCGTAATCACCTGATGCGCAGCTACCCTTCTACAGTGAAGGAGATACGGTTTTTAGCAACCATCGAAAAGGGTTTTCGTTTTTCGTCGCTGTTTGCGTATATGGGCGCACTGCTGTATTGGGTGATCGGCCGCTTTTTTACCCAGGCGCCGCACTATCTGAGTAAAAAACAACTCAAGGCGCGAGACGATACCATTAATACGGACAATGCCGTAGCGGGGCTTGAATACTCTGACTGTTATTTGTACGACAACGATGCACGTTTTGTTTGGAATTTTATTCGCGGCGCCTTGGACAATGGCACTGTCGCTGCAAATTATGTGGAGGCCTTAGATTCAACATATGAAAATGGACGCTGGCATACCCAGATAAAAGACCTTGTCAGCGGAAAAACCTACAAGTTGCGTTCGACTGCAGTAGTTAATGCCTGCGGACCACTGGTGGATGATTACAACAAAAAAATCGCCCAGCACACTGAACATCATCATTTGTTTTCTAAAGGCATCCACTTAATTGTTGATCGAGTGACGCCAAAAAAACACATTCTGACTTTTTTTGCCAGTGATGGCCGTTTGTTTTTCGTTATTCCCATGGGACCAAAAACCTGTATCGGCACGACTGACACGCAGGTTGACAGCGAAAACGTGTCAATCCTTGATGAGGAGCGCGAATTTGTGCTGAAAAATGCCAATTCCATGCTCAAATTGGATGACCCCCTAACGAAACAGGACATTATCGCCGAGCGTTGCGGCGTGCGTCCGTTAGCAATTAAAGGCCTGCGAGGAAAAGCAGATTGGGTGGCTCTATCGCGCAAGCACGCCATCGATATTAACGAAGCACAGCATTACTTGAGCATTTTCGGCGGCAAGCTCACCGACTGTATCAACGTGGGCGAGGAGGTGGTGCAGCATATCGAAGATATGGGGATTACTGTGCCCTATCGCCAGCAGAAGTGGTACGGCGAGCCGCAAGACAGTATTCGCGATCAGTTCTTACACCAGGCGAGACTGATGGGCTTGGACGGCATGACTGACCCGACCTCATCCGAGCCTCTGACCGAGCGTTTGTGGCGGCGCTACGGTGCCAGCGCATTGGGTATGCTGGAGGCAATTCGCCAGGACCCGCGCAACGCCGAGCTGTTAATAAAGAGCGCAGAGTATTTGCGTTGCGAGATAGAACATGCCGCGCGCTCGGAGATGATTACCAAGCTGGAAGATTTTTTACGTCGTCGTTCGAAAATATCGCTGGTAGTGGAGCACGACACAATTATCAACGCGCCAGGCGTGCGCGAGGCTTGCGAGATATTTTTTGGCGACGATGCCGAGGCTAAACTTCAGGAATATATTGACTTAACCCGGATGTTTCACCAGTAACCGGATATTTCACCAGTAAACTGATATTCAACAGATAGTGGGAGAAGCGTCACCGTACTGGTGAGGCATCCGGGTTGGCCGAGCGCGACGGGCTTATCGCCAAATCGGAACATAGCGCGGTATGACCGCGCCGCGAAGTGGAACCCACCGGGCTATTCAGTCGCCAAAAAACTCCGCCCGCAGGGCGCTATAACCCTCTGGCGCCAGGCGCGGGCCATAGTTCGCTACGATGGTGCCGGCGGCAAGACTGGCAAAGCGCCCGGCGACGGGGAAGCTCTCACCGCGCGTCAGGGCGTATAAAAACGCGCCGGCATACATATCGCCCGCGCCGTTGGTGTCTATTGCCTGTACCCGGTGCGGGGGAATCTCGGTCAATTCATTGCCGTCCCACAGGATTGAGCCCTCCCCGCTGCGAGTAACGGCAAAGCGTTTGGCGTGGTTCTTCATGCGCTCAACAGCCGCCTTCACAGTGTTGGTGCTGGTCCATTCCATGGCTTCGACTTCGTTGGCGAAAATAAAATCCACGCCATCGCCCACCACGCGTTTCATATTGTCTTTAAATACAGTAACACTGACTGGATCGGAGAAGGACAGTACGGTTTGAACGCCTTCAGCTTTGGCTTTTGCGATAGCGGAAGTCGCCGCTTCGCAGGCGCCCTCTGCGGTGACGGCGTAGCCTTCCATAAACAGATAGCGGGCATCGGATTGAGCCTCGCCCACCAGCTCGTCGGTGGAGAAAACTTCGTTAATACCTAAAAAGGTGTTCATCGAGCGCTCGGCATCGGGGCTGATCATCACCAGGCACTTGCCGGTAACACCGTCGCCTGGGCTGTGTTGCAGTAAGTAGTTGTGCTTCACCCCGGCTTTTTCCATATCGCGCAGGAAAAATGCTCCGTCTGCATCGTCTGCGATTTTGCAGGAGAAGAATGCACTGGCGCCAAAGCGCGCTGCGGCATAGACGGAGTTTGCCGCGCTGCCACCACTGGCGCGATTGGCTTTGACGAGATTGGTCTTCAACAGGTCAAAGATTTCCAGCTGGCGCTCTCGATCAACCAGAGACATCATGCCCTTTTTGATACCCAGTGTGGCTAAGTCATCCTCGCTGACTTTTATTTCGGTATCGACCAGTGCGTTGCCAAAGCTGTAGATGTCGTAGGTGCGGCTCATGAACATTCCTTTGAGTATTAGTTTTGGCTGCGTATTATCTCTGGGAGAGTGCATAATTGAAAGAATGTATTTATAGAAACTGCCATTTGCGAGTCTGCTAATGGCCTATCGATGTAATTTATACCGCTTTTACGGGGTGATCACTGGGGTAAACTGGTACTCATGGGAAAGTTTTTGAAAAGTTTGGGCGGCGTGTTGCTCAAGGCGGCATTGGCCGCAGCGGTGCTGCTCGGCGTGGGATTGGTGTTTTTGGATGCGCGTATCACCGCCACCTTCGCCGATAAGCGCTTTGAGTTGCCTGCCAGGGTGTATGCCCGGCCTCTGGAGCTGTACGAGGGCAGGCCGCTTACCGGTGATGAGCTTCGCTATGAACTGAAATTGCTGGGTTACAAACAGGTGACCGCGCTTAGAAATCCCGGCGAGGTGTTGCGCCAGGGAAATCGCTACGACATCTATGTCCGGGGCTTCCAGTTTTATGATGATGTTGAACCGGCACGTCGTATTCGCCTGACTATCAACAATGGCGCGGTCAGCGCCCTGAGCAGCAAGGGGCAAACCGTCGAGCTGATGCGCCTCGATCCCGCACAGATTGGCGGCATCTACCCCAGTCACGGTGAAGACCGTTTGCTGGTGCGTCTAAGTGACGTGCCCGAGACGGTGCGCCAGGGTCTGCTGGCGGTGGAAGATCGCAATTTTGAGCGCCACTGGGGGTTCTCCATCACTGGTATGGTTCGCGCAGCAATTGCCAACCTGCGTTCCGGGCAAGTGGTAGCCGGTGGTTCCACCATTACCCAGCAGCTGGTAAAAAACTATTATCTGACTGCGGAGCGCTCTTACACGCGCAAATTCAAAGAACTGTTGATGGCGCTGTTACTGGAATTTCACTACAGCAAAGAGGAAATTCTGGAAAGCTACGTCAACGAGGTTTATCTGGGGCAGGAAGGCCACCGCGCGATTCACGGGCTCGCTCTTGGTGCACAACACTATTTTGACACGCCGCTTGAGCAGTTGGGTTTGCATCAGCAGGCTTTATTGATTGGCCTGATTAAGGGGCCATCGCTGTACAATCCCAAGCGCAACCCCAAGCGCGCCTTACAACGGCGCAATGTGGTGCTCAATGTGATGAGCGAGACCGGCGTGATCAGCCCGGAGCAGGCGGCGGTGGCCAAAGCAATGCCTTTACAGCTCAACGGTCGCAAAACCATACACCACAGTTTTCCGGCGTTTTTGGATTTAGTACGCCGCCAATTGCGCCGGGATTATCGCGAGCAGGATTTGACCAGTCGCGGTTTGTCGGTATTTACCAGTTTTGACCCCTTGCTACAACGCACTGCTGAGCGCGCGATGGTCAACGTGTTGGATCGCATCGACAAAAGTGATGCCATGCAAGGCGCGATGATAGTCACCAAAGTCGATACTGGCGAGGTCGCTGCTTTGGTAGGTGGTCGCGACGTGCGTTATGCGGGCTTTAACCGCGCTCTGGATGCAAAACGTCCGGCGGGATCACTGTTAAAACCGGCGGTGTATTTAACCGCTTTGGAACAGCCTGAAAACTATACCCTGGCCACCCTGCTTAATGACAGCGCGTTTTCTATTAGCGGGCAAAACGGTGAGGTCTGGACGCCGCGCAATTTCGATCGGCAGGAGCACGGCGAAGTAATGCTGTTTGAGGCTTTGTCGAACTCTTACAATTTGGCCACCGCGCGCCTCGCCCTGGATCTGGGGCTGCACAATGTTGTGGATATGCTGGAGCGCCTGGGCATTGAGCAACCTTTAGAGCCATTGCCCTCTCTGAGTTTGGGGGCGGGCAGTTTTTCACCCCTTGATGTGGCCGCGCTGTATCAGACCATAGCCTCGGGTGGTTATCGCACCCCTCTGCGAGCGATCCGCGATATTGTTGACAGTCAGGGTGAGCCGCTTAAGCGTTACGCTTTAAACTATGAACGCAGTGTGAGTTTGCAGGCCATGCATTTATTGCATTTTGCGATGCGCGATGTGGTGCGAAATGGCACTGGCAGAGCTGTGTATGGGGTGCTCCCCGCAGATTTTCAGGTAGCGGGTAAAACCGGCACTACAAATGATGGGCGTGACTCCTGGTTTGCGGGGTTTAGTGGCGATCTGTTGGCAGTGAGCTGGTTGGGTCGCGATGATAACGCCGCGACATCACTGACAGGGAGCACCGGTGCGCTGAAAGTGTGGGCGGATTTTATGGCGGCGGCCTCAAAACGATCACTGGCCTACCGTATGCCCGAAGGCATTGTCACCGCTACTATCGATACGCAAAGCGGTGCGCGCTCTGGGGCGAGCTGTCCCGATACCCGCTTAATCCCCTTTATTGATGGCTCGGTTCCCATGGCCGAGACAGAGTGTTTATTGAGCGAACAGCGCAAAGCTACGGTGGGTGATTGGCTGCGGGGTCTACTGGGGCGATAGGTGCCACAGTGCTGTGATATTGCGTTGGTTTATCGTCGGCAGACACCGTTTCTTAGAAGATTTATCAGACAGGGAGTAACACAAGCAATGAAGCCTGAAGGGACACAAGCACCGGTACTGGTGTTAGATGGTGATACTTTGCCGGCGCTGGCCATTGTGCGCTCATTGGGTCGCAAAGGCGTGCCGGTGATTGTGGCATCGCACGATGACAAGCCAATCTGCGCTTATTCTCGCTACGCAACGACAAGCCTTAAATATCCGCATCCCCTCACAGCAACGGACGCCTATACCGCGTGGGTGCGTCGGGTGCTGGCGGACAATCCAGGCGCCTTGGTGTTGCCGGTAACCGAGCGCACGCTGGTACCTTTAGCCAGAGCATTGCGCAATGAATCAGAGCTGTATCAGCGCGTCATGATGGCAGAGCCGCAAGCGCTTGAAACGGTACTGGATAAAGCCGACATCGCCGAACTTGCGCGAGCCTGTGAGGTGAGTTTGCCGCGTTCCTGGTCGGTAGCTTCCATGGAACAGCTCAACATTATTTTGGCGGAGTTAAGCTACCCGGTCGTGATAAAACCCGGGCGTTCCATATCCGACAGCGCGCAGCGCCTACCACTTACTGTGCGTTATGCACACAGCGAAGAACAACTGAAAAACTATTGCGCTGAGTTTTTGCAGGAAGTGCATGTGGTGTTGCAGGAGTATTTTACTGGAGAAGGTTTCGGTATCGAATTGATTGCCAAAGACGGTAAGGTTCACTACGCTTTTCAGCACCAACGCTTACATGAAATGCCTCTGACTGGTGGTGGTTCCAGTTACCGCATGAGCACCGAAATCGATCAGGAATTGCTGCAAGCCAGCAAACGTCTGATAAAAGCCCTGAGTTGGCAGGGCGTTGCCATGGTGGAGTTTAAGAAAAACCTCGATACTGGGCGCTATATCTTCATTGAAATTAATGGCCGTTTTTGGGGCTCTTTACCACTTGCCACCGCCGCAGGCGCAGATTTTCCCTGGTTGTTGTATGGTCTTTATACTCAAGGCGCGGTGCCGGATATCCCCGATTACCGGCGCGGGGTAAAGGTTCGCAAGCTCTCGGCGGATCTCGGCTGGTTGGAGGCTGTGATTCGCAAAGACGCCGATCAGCGTCTGGTGAGCATTCCAACAAAAAAGCAGGCGCTGGCGGATTGGTTGGATATTTTTACGCCGAAACACTATTTTGACGCGCAGAGCCTGAGCGACATCAAGCCGGGCTGGATAGATTTTGTTCGTATTATTAAAAGCTATTGGAAGCGGGTGAGCGGTATTTTCGCTGAAAAGCGTGAGCGCGCCGCAATTTTGGCTGCCAGCAGCCCCGAGCGTTATCAGCAACTATTGACACCTGATGCCAGGGTGTTACTGGTGTGCTACGGCAATATCAATCGCAGTGCTTTGGCGCACTGTCTGGCCAACCATCTCATGCCGGAAAAAACCGCGCAGTTTCGTTCAAGTGGTTTTCATCCGGTGGGCGGCAGGCCCATGGATCACCGCATGCAAGCGCTCGCAAAAAATGGAGGGCTTAGCGTTGATGCGTTTCGCTCAACTGTTATAAGCGAAGAGCAGGTGAACTGGGCGGATGTTATTTTTGTCATGGAGGCTGAGCAGGTTGCAAAGATTACCCAGCGTTATCCGAAGTGTGGGAACAAGGTGCTGTTACTCGGCGGTGTGGCCGGCGATGAAAAAGAAATAATGGATCCTTATAACAAAGCCGAAGCCGTGTACCGTCATGTATATAAACAGATTGATCGAGCTGTGGCGGCGATTGCAAAGGCTGTAGACTCGTAGTCGTGAACGGATTTTGGCTGATACTGTTGGCGGTTTTTGCTGCGGCTGGCTATTTTTTTGCGCCGCGTTTGTTTGGTTTTCCCAGGCTGAAAAAAGTTCGCTATAAAACCACGCCACAAGGCGATTTGTGGTTGCATATTTATATGCCACCGCGACAAGCTGCCAAGCCACCGCCCGCACTGCTGTATTTTTACGGTGGCGGCTGGGTGGAAGGGCGTGTCTCCCAGTTTCAAACCCAGGCCAGGCATATGGCGAAGGCGGGTGTGGTCGTGGCGCTGGCGCAGTATCGCGTCAGTTCTCGTGAAGGCACTGCACCCGATAGTGCGGTAGAAGATGCCTTCGATGCCTTTGCTTACCTACTAGACAGCGCCAGGGATTGGAATGTCGACCCGCAGCGTATTGCGATTGGTGGTAGCTCTGCGGGAGGGCATCTCGCGGCTTGCGTGAGTTTGTGCCAGCCCCCACACGAGCTGCAGTTAAAGACCAGACCCGCTATAATGCTGTTATTAAACCCTGTGCTTGATTTGTACACGGTCACCGCCGAACTTGAATTTACCTGTGGCGAAATTGCCTTGGTGGATGAGCTGGAGCGCAAGGGGCTGCGTCAGCAATTATCGCCCCAGCAGCAGAGTTTTTCCAAGGCGCCGCCGACCTATATGCTCTATGGCAGCGAAGATCCTTTAAAAAAACAAGGCGAGTATTTCACGCAAAAAATGCTGGAGCACAATAAAGACGTGCAAAGCGTGAGCGTTCCCGGCCAGCGTCACAGTTTTTTTAATCACCCGCCCCACAATCTACAGGTGGCGGATGAGTTGTTGTTGTTTTTGCGCAAGCAAGGCTGGGTTTAGTTGTCCGTTATGCGCTGCTTTGGCTACAGTTGGCTCTTATAACAACATGTTACCATTTTCTTCGTGGCCGACGGGCCGAAGCCAGCTGCTTTCCCAGATTGTTTCAAGTCTCCCCTGTCACTTCTTTACGGAAGTTTTTAAGGCGCTCATCAATGAGGTCGATATGCTTTTGCAGACGGGCTCGATCACTTAAATAAAACGAGCGATTCTGCACGGCCTTGCTAAGCGCTCTCGCATTGAGTTTTGCTTTCAAGCTATTGATGGTGTTTTTCAAAAAAGCATCGGAACTGGCGGCATAGATGGGCTTGAGTCGCACTGGCTCATAGGGTTGTCCGATGGCTTCGCCCCAGTCCTGCCATTTAAAGGCGTTGATGTGAGGCATGGCACTGATAGGTAACCAGGGAATGCCGAAGGCGTCGGCAATGATTGCACCGTGTAGTGATTCGCTAATAACGTGTTCCGACGAAATCAGTTCTTGCACCACAGAGATAGGATCATCTGCGCGTGGGTCAACATAGTTAAAGCCGCAGGTTTTGGCGATATTTTCCCAGTAACCGCTTTTGGCGGTATCGCAGTGCATGATTAGGGTGTATTTGTGTTTTGGATCGGGTCGCTCGATAAATCGAGTGAGCATAATGGCTGGGTCGTTAATGCCGATTTCCGGTGCGAGCCCAATTGCGGTGGCGGACTTTGGGCCGCGCACAAAATGGATGCGAAATCGTTCATCCAGCTCGGGTTTGTGATAATAGCCCACGCCGGACCCCAGCACATGTTTGACGGGATGCGGTGGGATGCGGTGATCCAGTACCGTGCCGATGCCGTAAATAATGGCAGCCTCGCGGTTGTTCTGCGCCAGATATTCATCGCCGTGGGCACAGAAGCCGTCGACGATGCCGGGCAGCAGTTTCGGGTACAGCCAGGCGTTTAAATCATCGCCGAAGTTTTTTTCATCATTGTGGTAGTAGCACAGTTTCATGATGTCGTTACTCGCCCTGCATGTTGTTGTCGTTGATCAGTTCAGGGTAATAGCTGCGGATAAAACGCTCGCAGTTCTGCCAGACTTTGGCCTTAAGATAGTCATCATCAATATCACTGATAAACGACTCCTTACTAGCCTGGCTGTTGCTCACGCGGTCGATCAGACTGCCGCGTTTTATACCCAGAAAATCAGTCATTTGATCAAGGCTTTGTGAAACATGCTCCGTTTTTAAATACAGGCAACGCTCCCTGGGCAAGTGTTGCTCCAGCAAGTCATAGTGCTCCTGATATTGACGCAAGTAAACGTCCAGCGGTGCCAGCTCGCGCTCTTGTAACAGAGCTTCTTGTTCGGGGTAGCGGTTTGCCTTTCGCATCCAAAAATATTGGCGATACTCTTCCCACTCCGGCGGTTTGACGCGATGGTGGAAGTTAATACGCGAGCGAATCCATTTATACGGGTCGCGCACGGTGACAATAAATTTTGCCTGGGGAAACAGCTCAGCCAGTTCTTTAGCCACGTAAGCCATGGAATGGGTGGACTCCAACTCCAGCGAGAGCTTCTTGTCCCGCGCTTTGAGGAAATTGCAGATTTGTGCTGACGTGGTTTTGCCTTCTAAATACTGAATAATCGCATGGTTGGTATTTTGGATGTCTGGTTCGTGCTGTGTGGCGTAATTTTCCTCAAACATCGATGAAATGGAGGTGGTGGCCGTTTTTGCCGCGCCGATGCAATAACAGTGAAACCGCCTTGGCAGAAAGCGCAGCCCTTTGGTTCGCAATGCGTTGTATATGTTCATGGAAATCTCCTTTGCAGATAAGTCGACTCAGGCTTTGCCCTGTACAGGTGCTTTACGTATGCGGGCAAGCCTTAGCAGTTCGTCCAGTAGCTCGTGTTCAGACAGTATCAGTGCAGCAAACCAGCCTATCGCACTGATCAGCAGAAGCATTGCGAATTGAACTATCAAAACATCGCTCGCTGCTAGAACAAAAGGTCGCGCAATAATTGTTGGCACTATGGCGAAGAGCAAGCACGGTATATTGGCCAGAGCGATTGTTGCCATTTCTCTAAGAGATACGCCCACAACCCGGCGCAATACCGCCAGGTACATCAGGGTGCGCACCGCAACCATCGCCGAGACCAGTATGGTGATGTCGTAGATCGTGCCAAAAATGCCTGCTATCACTAAAAGAAGTACCTGTAACAGGTTAAAAGCAAGGGCAGTTTTCATATTGGCTTTGGGCGTGCCGTTGGCGATTAACAAAGCGTCAATAAATATTACCGGCGGTATGCACATAAAGCCTATACAGAGAATTCTAGTCAGGGGGATAGCGGGGCCCCATTGATCGCCGTACAGGGTTAAGATGACGGTGTCAGTATGAATGAGCAAAAACGCAAAAAATGGCCACGCCAGGGCAAAAGCGTAGTGGCAGGTCTTGTAATAGGCGTCAAGCAGCAGGCTCTGCATGTGGTTAAGCCCGGAATACAGCGGCAGCACTATTGGTCGGATGGCACTGGCGAAAATCATATCAAACAGCTTGGTGGCACCTTCGGCACGGGAGAAAAAGCCCAGCAGTGTCGCGCCCATGGCACGGGTGATGATGACGTTTTTTGCGGTATCTGAAAAATGCGTAATGATATTGGTGATGCCCACCACAGAGCCAAAGGCGAGAATATGCCTGGCGCCTTTCAAGTTAAACCGCAGGGACACATTGTCTGTCTTTACCAGGGAGGCGAGAATCGCCGTAAGCAGGGTTTCGGTAATAGCGCCGTAGGCAAGGCAGAGATAGCCGTGTCCCTGATACGCAGTGGCCAGCGTTACCGCCATCCCCGCCAGGGTAGTGACAATACCGATGCCTGCGGTAATGTGAAACTTCAGTGCCTTGCGCAGCAGCGCCATGGCAATCGCACCAAAGGGAATAATAAAAAAGTTGATCGATAACAGTTGTACCAGCAGCTTTACCTTGGGTTCATCTACCAGTTGCGCCGCCCAGGGCGCGCTTAATAACAGCAGAGCGCCGAGCCCCCAGGAAATAAACACACTTAAGGTGAAGGATGTTTCCACCTTGTCTTTGGTCAGTTGTCTTTCCTGGATGAGGTATTGGTTAAAACCGAAGTCCCGAAATAAATGCGCCAGCGCCACCATGGAAAAGCCAGCGGTGTAAATACCAATATCTTCGGGTGTTAACAGGCGCGCCAGTATCAGGGTCGATACAAACTGCAAGCCCAGGGTCATATAGCGTGCGACTATACTCAGACTAACGGATGAATGTGTGGACAGACTCATTCAGGTTTCTCATCTCTAATCATTAGCGCGTGGCACCGCTATCCAGCCAGTCACCAAGCAGTTTTAACTCCCTGGTGGTCATGTTGGTGGGGTGATTTGCACCGAAATCAATGTCGTTGTTGTAGGTGCTGTCGGTTCGCCCATCTGTTCGTTGGTTGGCAGCTTTCCAGTACAGTAAGCTCTCTCTGGCGTACATGGTATTGACGTATTTGCTGCTGTAGGGTTTTTGCAGACCAAAAGCGCGGTTGGGGTTAGCTGATTGCGAAAACCGTATTTTACGCTCATCTGGCACGTATTTTTGCGCCCAGTCCAGCACCAGTTTGTTGTAATCACCAATGGGCACGTCGCTACTGTGACATTGGCCGCAGCGTCGTTGTAACAGGGGCTTAATGTCTTTGGTAAACGTGGGCACCGGGCTTGCGTCAAGCAGTCGCTTGGGCGTGGCGGTAAAGGCCAAGGATTGTTCGTAGGGACGCCCTTTTTTACCGTGCAAATGACAGCCTGTACAGACTCGTTTTTCGCCGGGACGTAAAGACTGTGGAACCTGATCGCGCTTGATCGCGCGGCCATTGGCATCCAGACCCACCATGAGATAGGGGACGTCACAAGGCAGTTGCACGGTAAAGGATTTATCTTCAAGTAGAGGCGCGTCGCCTAACAGGGCCAGACGGTGACCGGTGTGGTTGAACGGGTTATCGCGTTTGCTGGCCAGTGGCAGCACTTTATAAAAGCGAATGGCGGCCAGTTCATCGTGGGATAAACCGTGAATTTCTGCACCGTTGTTGGAGGTAACGCCGAAATTATTGTTGAATCTGTAGCCCTTGTAGTTGTGAGCATCGGTACTGCCAGCATCCGAACTTGTCGCTACGCAGCTGCCATCGGCGGTATTGCTTAGCTCGGGCATCGCAACCTGCCGTGGGCGGATGCTGCGCGCACCGAATTCGTGCCATTCGGGCAGGTCCGCGATTTTGCGGAGATCGCCCATCCGCGTGCTGGGAATACGCGTGGTTTTGTAGATACCCACGTCACAGCCAATATCATTTACCAGTTTTTCGGGGGTTTTCGGCACGCTGGCCGAAATGGATGAGCACTGGCCGCGACCTACCGATAACAGCAATTGATTGTCTGCGGTGCCTTCTGGCCAGCCCACTTTACCCAGGTACTTGCCATCGGGGCCTTTTAAGGAGTTGCTGTCTTCCGAAGTGGACCAGGTGGCTGCGCTGTAGAGACCGCGCGGGATAAAATCCGGCGCTGGACCTTCGATATGGCTTTCTTCCAGTGGCCAGCACACGACATCGCCCAGTCCCAAATTGTTGGCGCGATAGTAATTTACCGTGCACAGGTCGTCGTTGGCGCGCTGACCCAAAAAGTGCAGGGCTTTAATGGTTTGGCTTTTGGGATTGGAACCTTTCAGGCGATTTTTATGGGCGCCGAGCAGTGCCCTGAAGTCGCCACCGCGGCGATCCGTAGCCATAATATTCCAAAAATTGGCGATGGTGCCGGGCCAATTCACGCTGCCGTTATTGTGCACATAGGCTAGGTTGTGGCTGGTCCAGTGCGAACTGTAGGCCACTTCCCCGTTGCTCATCACAAAGGGGTGTATAGCGCCGGTGACTTCGTGTGGGCTGATGTCGACGACCTCTGTGCCGTCGGCTTTGGCAATAAACAGACGCGGCTCTACCGGGTGGGGGTTAATCCGGTGCAGTTTTGGTGGGTAGATAGGGTTGCGCGTGGAGGCGAACATGATCTTGCCATCGGGCAGCCACGCGGGGCTGATGTCGATATTGTTACCCTGATGTGGCCAGGCTTTCAGGCTTTCGCTCGCAATGTCGTAGATATGAATACGTGCCTTGGCATTGACGCCGTTAAGCTGACGGTTGGGGTAGCCTTTGTCCTGTGGCCACGGCGGGGCCAGTCCGTCGGAGCTGTACACTGAAAACGCGATTTTAGTGCCATCAAATGACACCATTGGATCAGCGGGTACGCAGGGTCTGGCTCGCTTCATGCAGTCGTAGATAACTTTTTCATCGCCGTTTGGCATACGGATGACCAGCTGTCCCGGCCCATTAAACTTGTCGTGAATGCGTCCTACTTCGGGCAGAGTATCCAGATAGTCCCACTTATTTGTGGTGTAGTTCCTGCCACTTTTGAGGGACACGCGGTGTGCAGTGTGTGTCCGTGGCACGCGCGTATAAACAATCGGGTAGCGCAGCTTGCCAGTGCCGACCGGCTTATCTTGCTGGGTCTGGCCCGGGGGAGTGTCGGCAACCAGCACCAGGTCGGTGTAGCCGGCACCGCTACGGAGGGTCAGCCCGTCAATGGTCAGCAGGCCATCGCTGCCCACGGTGGCGGTACCATTTTGCTTGCCAAACCGCCACTGTATGGATTTGCCCCGAGTCATTGGAAAATGACGCACGTGGCGCGGTGTGAGAGAAAAACTTACTGTATCGGGCTGGTCGGGCAGGCCGTTGCCGATGTTTTTTGCGGCGGTGTACTTAAGAGAAATGCGCAATTTACGGGTGCTATCGACCAGGTTTTCATAGTGCCAGCTGATGCCGCGATTGTGGTAGCCTGCATTGCTGCCATGATGATTGGCGCTGCTATTGGTAATGACAGGTAATACGCGATTGAGGCTGACATTTTGCTGATCATCCTGCCACGGTGATGCCAAAAATCGCCAGCTATTGCTGTTGGGCCTGGCGCCAGGGGGATACCACGCGAGGGAGCAGGAAATTTTGTGCCGCTCACATTGCTCGATAAAATCCGCATCAAAGCTGGCGGGGTCAGAGCTGCCGCTGTAATGGAAATGGATGTTCTGGGCTCTGCGCCATTGCTGCTTAAAGTCCACGCTTTGGAAAACACTTGTGCCCCACAGCGGGCCGAGGGCGTTGCGCCGGGTTTGCGCGTTCATCCAACCGCCATCGGCTTCGACAATGGCGATATCACTTTGATAGCGCGGCAAAATAAGCGCCTGATGCAGAACGCCTGTACCGCCCATGCCCCTGCCGCGCAGGTGTAAACCTTTGCTTAAATCCACTGCGCTGCCGTGGGTGCTGACCAGATAATCCACTGCTGCGGCGATCTGCGCGCCGTTATAATTGCGCACCGCGCCCGTGTCGTTACCAGAATACACCCATTTCCCGCCGGGTTTACCCTGCCAGGACTGTTCGCGAGGCAGCAGATCGATAACTCCCTGAGCCGGGGTCAGGCTTTGTGCGCTGAGCTGTCGGTGGTCGGGGTTGGCATCGGTATCGTGCAGGGTAATGCGCACTCTAGCGGGTTTTTGCGCACTGAATGCACTGCCGCGCGGCGTGACGTAGCTAAGTGGGTAGTCGAAATCATAGGGGCTGTAGTTGCTATTGCCGCCTTTTAAACGACAGTGAAACCATTGGTAGTTTTGTCCGTCGTGCCCCACTCGCACCCTGGGTGAGTCACAATTGATGGCTCGCGCCTTCTGTACAGGTCTGTCTCTGGTGGTGTCGTCGATGGTCAGACTGCTGCCCTGGCGAATCTGTTTAAACTCTTCCCAGCGACTGGCCCAGGCATCGAAGGCGGTGGATCCCAACGCGCACAGCAGCAAGCCTGCCGCGACAGGCTTTAATACAGACGCTGCCTTAGAGGGCTTGTTCATCAATCTGAAACCTCAGCGTTTTAGCCAGGCTTGTACACTGCGTAACAGGGCATAGAGGCCCCACTTAAAAGTGGGTTGTGCGCCCCACGCCATGCGCGCTACTGCCGCCGCAGCGCGGGGAGATTGCGCCTGTTCCAATTCTTCGGTGAGCACTTTGCTATTGGCATTTAACGCGGCGCTGGCATACGACAGCGCGGGATCGGTTTTGCATACCGCCAGCAAATGCCAGTATACCGAGCCCTCCAGCAGGCGGCGGTTGACATCTCCCACGGCCTTAGAGGCGGATTCTCTGCTGTGATTCATGGGCGCATTGTGCACCGAGCAGACAGTGGGTCTGAACAGGATGCCCTCGGCTTGATCGCACAGGCGTACAAACAGGTCGACATCTTCGGCGTAGCGGGTTTCCAGCCAAAAACGCCCCGTTTTATCGAGCAGAGTTTTACGCGCGATGGTGATATTCAGGTGGGCGTAGTCGGGAAAGCTCAGCATTTGTGTCGCGTCGATGGCGTATACATCCAGCTCACTAAGTCGCTGACTTTCCTGTAAGGTAGCGCGCACCCGGCGAAAGCTGCTTTCATAAATTGTTCGATCCTCCGACACGGCTTTTTGGTCGCTGAAGAACAGATCCGCGCCGTTGCTTTTTAGTGCCGTAGCGGCGGTGGCGAGCAGGTCGTTGGCAATCCAGTAGTCGTCATCGTCGCAAAAGGCGATATATTCGCCTCGTGCCTGTTCAATACCCCAGTTGCGCACCGCAGAGGGCCCCATGCGGTGACGGCTGTCACTGTTGGCAAAAATCAAGCGAAAACGTTTGCCAAGCTCTGCGGTCATGGCTGTGTAAGCCTCTGCCACATCGGCATCGGAGCCGTCGTCAATAATCACGACTTCGTAGTTGTCATAGGTCTGCTCAGCGATGCCCTGCAGACAGCGGCGCAGCCAGTCTACGCGGTTACGGGTGGGAACAACGACGCTGAAAAACGGTGTTGTTTCAGTCATTTAATACGCTCACAAAGGTCTTGGGGCGTTACCTGTCCCAAATTTGGGGCGAGATAGCGCAGTGTTGGTTTCGGAGGCTGCCTGAGCTGTGGCGGTCTCTGGCCACAGGGTTTCCAGGCGCGCCGACATCAATACCGCAATGGCGATAATGTGCCAGGGCAGGTCAAAATAGGACAGGCTTAAAAATGCCCCGCCGGACATATACGCGATCAATGACACTTGCAGCATGCGCGCCAGCATATTGGCATCGCTGTCGTGATGGGTTCGTTTGATGGTTTGACTTAGATTGCGCCAGGTCAGAGCCAAAATCAGCAGGAACATGACCAACCCGGGCCAGCCGTGGTCGGCAATGATAGAGAAGTAGATACTGTGCGCCACGTAAACCCACTGGGGGTACGGCGCATAAACCGCAAAGGTTTCTTTTGACCAGGACTGCAGGCCGCCGCCGGTAATGCGGTCGTCGGCAATATTCATGCTGTATTGCCAGGAGTTAATACGCTGCATGGCCGAGACGTCCTGCTCGTAGTTGGTGATGGTGTCCATGCGTTCGTGCCAGCTCTCTGGCATCAATGGAACAAATACTGTGATTGCGACAAGCATCAGCGCGCCGGTAATGAGTTTGCTCTTGGACTTTAGCCAGAAGAATCCCCCTACGGCGATCAGAGTTATCAACGCGCCGCGCGATTGCGAACCCAGCGCTGCGGCGAGGCTGAGCACAATTGCCACGGGCATACCGCGTTTGACCCATATGTTTGGCGTTACTTTACGCAGATAAAACATCAGCGGGACAATCATCAAAATCGCCACCGCCAAGGCGTTGTTTTCAGAGATGTTAGTGTAGGGAGGGCCGTACACGCGAAAAGCACCGCCGGTTGCTATGGTGAAAACGCCGCCTTTGACGCTGAAAAAGCCAATTGAACCGACGATGACCCAAATCAGTAAATTGAGTTTGCGGGCATCGGTCATCAGCATGATGGTCATAAAGGTGACGACCTGAATTTTGAGGATCTGAATGTACATCTCCAGGGCGCGATCGGGATAGACGGCATTGAGGGTGGTAATACCCATCCACAGCACAAACAACACCCATACGAAGGTTGTGGCATTTAACGGCACAGTTTGGCGTTCTTTGCACGCCAGGAAGGACAAAAACAAACAGCCGGCGATAATTGCTGCAAAGGGCATGGATTGGGCAAAACCCCACGCCAGGCGGTGGGGATTCATGTAGCTGACCCAGGACCACATCAAGATGCCCACGTAGGCATGGCGGAAGATAAATGGCAAGCTGCCAAATACCAACAGTGTGACGATAATGTCTCTCATGTTTGGGCTCTTAGAGGGTGCTGGCGGTTTCAACACGAAAACCGATGTGGGGCAGATGGTGTTGAAATCGCGCAAGATTTAACATTCGGGGACTAGGGTAACGGTATTCAGGTTACAGGTCGAGGCGGCTGGTGTGACATATTACACATTGCTTGCGTTCGGGTGGGTAAATGAGGGTGTTTCACGGTTTCTTGGGGTTATAATTCGCTGCGCTTTCGGTGTTGCGATAGGATAGGAAGGAAAGATTTATGACGCAGTTATTACCGCGCCTTGTGTCAGAGCAGGCTAAACTGACTCCGCAGGCGACGGCTTTGGTTTGTAAAGACCGCAGTGTTACATATCGGCAGTTACAGGACAGCATCGCTGCTGTTGCCGCGGGTTTGTTGCAATGCGGGCTTGGGCGCGGCGAGCGCGTCGCGGTATTTCTGCCTAAGGTGCCCGAAACTGTGTTTGGTTTTTTTGGTGCAGGACTTTCCGGCAATGTTTTTGTGCCGGTAAACCCTGTGCTGAAACCACAACAGGTTTCCTATATTCTGAAAGACTGCCAGGTTAAGGTGCTGATAACATCCAGCGTGCGTTTAAAACCGCTGGCGGAGTCCCTTAGAAACTGCCCGGATTTACTGGCGGTGGTGGTTGTTGAAGATACAGTTCCGGATATTGACGGTTTGAATGTCATTGCCTGGCCGGATTTTGTTGGACAGGGGCAGGATGTGCCGCCCTGTCCTTCCATCGATGCGGATGTGGCCGCCATTTTTTACACTTCCGGTTCCACCGGCAACCCCAAGGGGGTGGTACTTTCGCATCGCAATATGGTCTGCGGTGCGCACAGTGTGGCCAGTTATCTGCACAACACCGCAGATGATAAATTGCTCGCGGTGCTGCCCTTTAGTTTCGACTACGGTTTCAGTCAGTTGTCTACGGCGTTTTCGGTCGGTGCGACCGTGGTATTGATGGATTACCTGTTGCCGCGGGACGTGATAAAGGCAGTGGTACGCGAGGGCATTACCGGTCTCGCGGCGGTGCCGCCACTTTGGAATCAACTGGCACCACTGGATTGGCCGGAGCAAGCGCGCAAAACCCTGCGCTATATTACCAACAGCGGTGGTGCTATGCCTCGGGCGACCACCAGGCGCCTGCGTGAGTGCTTGCCTGATACTCAGGTGTATTTGATGTACGGTTTGACCGAAGCGTTTCGTTCGACCTATCTGCCCCCAGAGGAGTTAGATAACAGGCCGGACTCCATGGGTAAGGCCATCCCCAACGCCGAGGTGATGGTGGTGCGCCCCGATGGCAGCCTGTGTGATGATGATGAGCCGGGCGAGCTGGTGCACCGCGGTTCCCTGGTGGCGCTGGGCTATTGGAATGACCCCGTCAAAACCGCCGAGCGTTTTAAGCCCACGCCTGGGCGTGAGTCCGGTCTGGTGCTGGAGGAGCTGGCGGTGTGGTCCGGCGATCAAGTGCGCCGCGATAGCGAAGGCTATCTGTATTTTATCAGTCGCATGGATGACATGATTAAAACCTCGGGTTATCGGGTCAGCCCCTCCGAGGTGGAAGAAGCCTTGTACGAGCTGCCGACCCTGGCCGAAGTAGCGGCCATGGGGCTTTCACACCCGATGCTCGGGCAGGCCATCGCTGTGGTAGCCACTGGTGAAGGTTTGACAGAGGATATGCTGATCAAGCACTGCCGCAAGCAATTACCCAGTTATATGGTGCCCCAGCGGGTGTTTATTATTGACGATATGCCCCACAACCAAAACGGAAAAATTGATCGCAAGCTTCTGTCTACGCGTTATCAGGACTTGTTTAAGGAGCCCTCCAGTGAGTAAGAAACCCGCTCGGCATGTGCCGATGAATCAGTTTGCGGTGGTCGATAAGGTCTTGCAGGTTGGCGGTGTGCCCATCGACAGGCTGGCCAATCGCGTGGGACAAACGCCTTTTTACGCTTATGACCGGCAGTTGCTGAGTCAGCGAGTCGCCCAGTTGCGCGAGCAGTTGCCAGATGCCGTGCATCTGCACTACGCAATGAAGGCCAATCCCATGCCCGCTGTGGTGCAACACATGGCGGGTTTAACCGATGGTTTGGATGTGGCCTCCCTGCGCGAAATGCGTGTCGCCCTGGACACTGGCATCGCGCCGCGGGATATCAGTTTTGCCGGCCCCGGCAAGGGCGACGATGAACTGCGCGCCGCTGCGGCTGCGGGCGTGATTGTCAATTTGGAATCCGCTTCGGAAATGGAGCGCCTTGCCGCGATAAGCCGCGAAGATGGCGTGCGCGCACGGGTCTCGGTGCGGGTGAATCCGGATTTTGAGCTAAAAACTTCGGGTATGAAAATGGCTGGTGGCGCCAAACCCTTTGGGGTGGACGCCGAGTTGGTACCAGCACTGCTAACCCGTATCGGTGAGCTTGCTGATGCCCTGGATTTCCAGGGCTTTCATATTTTCTCTGGTTCACAAAACTTAAAGCCAGAAGCTTTAATTGAAGCGCAGAGCAAAACCTTTGAGTTGGCGGTGCAATTGGCTGCCTATGCACCCTGTCCGATTACCTGGCTAAACATCGGCGGGGGATTCGGTATCCCCTATTTTCCCGGCGAAAGTCACCTCGACCTTGCCCCCGTGGCAGAGAATTTACAGCGTCTGCTCGATCAGTACCAGCCCCAGTTGCCGGAGGCGGAAATTGTGATTGAGCTCGGTCGTTATCTGGTGGGTGAGGCCGGTGTCTATGTCTCCAAAGTGGTCGATGTTAAGGAATCCCGCGGGCAAACTTTTGCGGTGTGTAATGGCGGTCTGCATCATCATTTGTCGAATTCGGGCAATTTCGGCCAGGTGATTCGCAAAAACTATCCCGTGTGTATCGGCAATCGCGTGGGCAATGGGGCCGAGGAGGTCTTAGATGTTGTGAATGCAGTGGGCCCTCTGTGTACCCCGCTGGATATACTGGCGGATAAGTACCCGCTGCCCGACGTGCAGGTGGGTGATCTGCTAGTGGTGTTTCAGTCCGGTGCTTATGGCTTTACCGCCAGTCCGCATTTGTTTCTATCCCACGCCCCGCCGGTAGAGGTTCTGGTTTAGACATAATGTAATGATTTACGAAATCACCAGCCCGTGCTACTCAAGCGGGGTTGGAACTGGCAAAATAGCCGCCTTTTACGTATAGGATAAACCCTATGAGTTTACAAGATGAGATTATCCAGATCATCGACGATGTGCTGATGCTCAATGGCCAGACCGATGATTTTGACGCTGATACCGGCTTGCTCGGCGCGATTCCCGAGTTTGATTCCGTTGCCGTGGTGTCTCTGGTGACGGCGCTTGAGGAAGAGTTTGGTGTGGCCTTTGACGACGATGAGCTGAACGCCGATGTGTTTGCCACTGTGGGCAGCCTCACGGTTGTTGT
>PDSN01000007.1 GCA_002748505.1 Gammaproteobacteria bacterium
CAGAAAGTCCTTGGCAGCTCGCAAAATACTGGATACAATCACAGTTACTGTATAAACAGACAGATGCCACAAGCGAGACTGCCATGGAAAAGCTCACCAAACGCCAGCAGGAAGTGCTGGACGTCGTTACCCGCTATATCGATGACACCGGCTACCCCCCTACCCGCGCTGACATCGCCCAGGAATTGGGTTTTCGCTCTGCTAACGCCGCCGAAGACCATCTCAAAGCCCTTGCCCGTAAGGGCGCGATCGAAATCATTCCCGGCGCCTCTCGCGGCATTCGCTTGCCCCAATCTCTGGGCATTCCGATCGTCGGGCGCGTTGCGGCGGGCAATCCAGTGCTCGCCACAGAACATATCGAAGACTACTGCGACATGCCCGCCAGCTTCTTCAAACCCGAAGCCGATTACCTCCTGCGCGTCACTGGCGACAGCATGATCGGCATCGGCATCTTCGATGGCGACCTGCTCGCCGTCCACAGCACGCCCGAGGCACACAACGGCGACATTGTCGTCGCCCGAGTGGACGACGAGGTAACGGTAAAACGCTTTAAAAAGCACGCCAGGGGCGTCAGCCTGTTACCCGAAAACCCCGCCTACAGTCCGATTGAAGTTGACCCTTCCCAACAATCCTTTGCAATCGAGGGCTTGAGTGTTGGCGTGATTCGGCGAAACTGAGCCAGCCCGGATATTTCATCAGTAAATGGAATTTTCGGAAATATAAGACCAAAAAAATCGCCAAAATCATGGAAGGCGTAGCGGTAGTTACGGTTTGAATGATTTTGGCTAGCTTTTTTTGTTCTTTTTATTCGGTGCGCCCCTGCAAAGCTGGTATTAACACTTTCCAGAATAAATCTCTCTAAAACTCCCATTTACCGATGAAATATCCGGGCTAGATCACGACTCCTCAGACTATGATTTTCTGCACTATACCTACCCTGCTTATTTTTGCGTACCGGGTTCTACGTTGAAGCTGTCCACGCATAGTGTTACCATTGGGGTCATTGCGGCTCAACAAGAACAATATTTTGTCGTCAACTTGACGTGGATAAAGTAACTTATTCGTTGCTATTGAACGCCTTAAAGCTATATTTGCTAAGGAGAGTAGCGAGAGGAGAGCACCGTGAATAAAACAGGAAAAATAAATTATATTGAAATTCCAACGACCGACCTCGAACTCAGCAAAACTTTTTTCGCCGATGTTTTTGCCTGGTCTTTTGTCGACTACGGCGCCGAATACACTGTGATCAACAATGCGGGGCTGCAGGGTGGTTTTTATCAATCAGACCAAACCGCAACCACCGACAACGGCAGCGTTCTGGTAGTACTTTACAGCGATAATCTGCGACAAACGCTGGAAAGCGTCGAGTCAGCTGGCGGAAAAATTATCAAGGATATTTTTTCTTTTCCTGGCGGCTGTCGCTTTCATTTCAGTGATCCCTGTGGCAATGAATTTGCGGTGTGGTCTGAATCCGCCAATTGATAACAATACGTCGGAGAGCCCTGCACATCGCCATATCGTTGAGGTGTGCGCTGCCTTTATCAGCGCAAAAGCTACATAGCCGAAATGACCATAACACTCAAAAGGAGTAACTATGAAAAGCTTGAAACTGTTCCGCAGTAATCCTTCCTTGTCAGCTCCCAAGCCCCTGGCGACGGCCGTTGCGCTGTCGGCACTGTCAGTGCTCTGTCATCAGGCTCAAGCGCAGCTTGAAGAGGTCATCGTCACCGCTCAGAAAAAGAGCGAAAACCTCCAGGAAGTGGCGATAGCGGTATCTGCTTTTAGCGAAGACACCCTGCGCAATGCCAGCATTGAAAACATTATCGATGTCACCGCCATGACGCCGGGGTTTGCGATTTCGAACTACAACCCCACCACTCCCGCACCTTACATTCGCGGCGTGGGAACCAACTCCAGCAGCGTGGGCGACGACGCCTCTGTTGGGGTGTTTATCGATGAGGTGTATGCCGGTCGTGCCGGTGCTTTTAACTCAGAAATGTTTGATGTCGCACGGGTAGAAGTGCTGCGAGGCCCCCAGGGAACGCTCTACGGTCGCAACGTCGCCGGTGGCGCGGTGAGCGTTATTACCAACAACCCCACTGAAGAATTGGAAGGCCGGCTTGAGTTGACCGCGGGAAATTACGATTTGCGGGGTTTGTCAGGCGTTATCAGCGGCCCTCTGTCCGACGATGGCAGCACCAGGGGACGACTGGCGGTGTCGGGCAGGGAGCGAGACGGCTGGGTAAGCAATGTGCTCACCGGCAGCAAACTGCGCGATGAAGACAACATCAGCGTACGGGGCAAGCTGGATGCAGACCTGACCGATTCGCTCACTATGCAGCTCGGCATGGATTATGCCAAAGATGATTTAACAGGTCCGGCGGCGCGGGCGACAGTGGCGCAACTGCCCGGCAACCCCAACGACAAAGTATCGCTGTACGACGATGGCTTCACCGAGCGCACCATCAAAGGTGCCAGTATGAAGTTGGTATGGGATGTGGCCGGTGGTGCACTCACATCCATCACCGCCTATCGCTCCAACGACTACGCCTTTTTTGACGATACCACCGGCAACTGGACTCTGGCGCTGACCAACGAGGCCGACGAAGACTCCAGGCAATTCACCCAGGAATTCCGTTTCACCGCAGAAACCGACACGCTGGATTACACTTTTGGCCTGTATTTCTTCGATGAAGATGTAGACCGCTGGGAAACCTTTGACAGCAGTCGATACTTCGGCGCAGCGGGCAGCTCGCGACCGGAGTTTGACGGCAGCATGGCTTCGCGCAGCATTTCGGCCTTTGGTGAGCTGGCCTGGACTATCTCCGATCAGCTGACCGCTATTTTTGGCGGGCGCTATACCCGGGACGAAAAAGAAGCCGAACTCAAAGCGTTTAATCCCGACCAGCTCGGATTTCTGGCAGAGCCCTATGATGTCAGCCCCAGTGAAAACTGGAAAAGATTTACCCCTAAACTGGGTCTGGAATATCAGGCTTCCGATTCAATGCTGCTTTACGCGACATGGGCGCAGGGCTATAAAGCGGGTGGTTTTAACGGCCTGGCTCCCACCAGATCGGCAGCGATAACGCCTTTTAACGAAGAGATCGCCACCAACTATGAAATCGGTATGAAAGGGGATTTCCTCGACCAAACCTTGCGCTTCAACGCGGCGTTTTTTTATACCGATTACAGCGATTTGCAAAACTTCTACCTGGATCAAGAGCTGAGGGTGATATCTGCAACCTCCGATGCGGAAATATACGGTGCAGAACTGGAGCTTTGGTACTCACCGCTTGACGGTCTGGATGTCTTTTTGGCGGGCAGCTGGCTGGAAACCGAGTACAAGTCCTTTCCAGCGAACCCGGCGGTGGAAGGCAATCAGCTGATGAGAGCGCCAAAAACCAGCGCCTCCAGTGGTGTGCAGTACAGAATGCCGCTTGCCGATATTGGTGACCTGCTGGTGCGTGTCGATGCGATGTATTCCGACAAAATGTATTTCAACACACGCAATTCCGACGCGGTCAGCGCCGACAGTTACACCTTGGTCAATGCCCGCATCGCCTTGGAGCTCTACAGTGGCTGGGAACTCTCCCTGTGGGGTAAAAACATCACCGATGAAGCCTATGTGCAGCACAGCTTTACACTGTATGGCGATGACTCGCACGTGATATACGGTGAGCCCAGCATGTGGGGCGTGACCGCTGCCTATAATTTCTAATGATTGGGTGACGTATTTTTGCAACACTTAATGGGATATAAGACCTATGATCTATAGCGCCGCGGCACTTCGCGCACTGTTTTTGATCGCCTTACTGGTTCCGGGGCTGCTGCTTGGCTGTGGAACCAGCGGCGTTGGTGAAAACCAGGCGTCAGATTCAGCGCCTTACGCGGTGGGCTCCACCACGCTGTTTATTCACGATCATTCCCGCCCATTTGATGCGGTGGCCGGTGTGGACACCGGGGTTCGCAGCTTGATTACGGAGTTGTGGTATCCGGTTGCACACCGGGTTATTACGCCAGTAATGCAGCCCGCGACCTACGGCGACTACGTGTTTGGCAATCGCGATGTGCATCGCTTGATGATGACCCAGACCACGTTTTTCCATTTAACGCCCCAGTCGGTGCGGGCGGGAGTCAGTCAAGCGCAAATTGATGCGGCAATTGACGAGCTGTTCCATCGTCCACGGGGCAGCTATACCGATGCCCCGGCCGCTGACGGCAAGCCCTGGCCGGTGGTGCTTGTCTCTCACGGTGATGCCGGCAGTCGCTACAACATGGAATCCGTCAGTGAGTTTTTAGCAGCGCGTGGTTATTTGGTTGTCGCCGCTGAACACACGGGCAATTCGCCCTATGCCATGATCGGCGCCGACCCGGACTTAGCGGCCAATGGCGGTGACCCTGCCCTGCTTGAGGCGATGCGCCAGGTTTTGCCACTGCTCGATGACAACGGCGTTTACGGCAGTCACTTCAATTACGGGCAAAGCTATTCACCTCTGGGCGAAGGCGGTGTTTTTCCGGATGGACAACTGTCGCCAAGCGGTGCTGTCAATCTGGATCGGGCGCTGCTGGAGCGCGTTAACGACCTGCGCGCAGTGCTCGATACACTGGAGGCGATGAACCAAAGCGGACGTTTTGCCGGAAAAATAGATCTCAGCCGCGTGGGTTTGATAGGCAGGTCTTTTGGTGGCAGCACGGTGTTGGCAGGACTTGCTCTGGAGCCGCGTTTTCAAGCCGGTGTTGCGGTGGTACCGCCCTCGCTGCTGGATTTGCGCCCCCTGTTACCCGCTGAATTGCTGGTGCAACCGCCAGAGGAATCGGTGCTGTTATCGGCACAGAAAGCGTCCACTCCCTACCGCTTACACAAGCCTACCCTGTTGCTGGTCAGTGCAGAAGATCGCGCCGTAATCGGCACAGCGGCGCTTCTGGCAAAACTGACCGGCACAGCGCCGCCGACACCTGAACACCCCTATCCAGCCCTGGAGGCCGCTTTTAACAATGCCGATGTACCTGTCGCTTATGCCAGCCTGAGCAATGCCAATCACGGCAGTTGTGCTGTGTCTGGCCCCTACTGGTGGCCTCATCTCAAGCCCGACACCTTTCCCCGATTTTTCGCTCCCGATGAGTCCTACCAACTGATTGAGGCGTCAAGCGCCCACCGCATACAGC
>PDSN01000147.1 GCA_002748505.1 Gammaproteobacteria bacterium
CTATGCCCTGGCCAGTATGTTGATTTGTGTTTGTGCGGCATCGGCGGGTGTTTATTGCACCCGCATGCTGCCTCTGTGAGTAAAAAGGATAGATCATGTTGGACATTAAAACAGTGCGCCAAGCGCCTGATGCTATTGCGAAAGGACTTGCCAAGCGCGGCGTCACCTTTGATATCACCCAGTTCAATGAACTGGACGCGCGTCGCAAAGCGGCGGACACCAAGAGCCAGGCATTGCTGGCCGAGCGCAACAGTGCTTCCAAGCAAATTGGCCAGCTGATTGCTCAGGGCATGGCGGTGGATGAGGCCAAGGCACAGGTTAAGGAAGTGCTGGATCGCATTGCCGTTGAAATCGATAAAGCCACTGAAGAAACCCGCGCCGCGCAGGCGGACATTGACGCGCTGTTGATGAATCTGCCCAATGTGCCCGATGATGCCGTGCCCGAGGGTGGCAGCGAAGAGGACAATCTGGAAGTGGCGCGTTGGGGTGAACCCAAAGCCTTTGCTTTTGAGGTCAAAGATCACGTCGATGTGGGCGAAACCTTGGGGCAACTGGATTTTGAAACCGCCGCTAAAATCACTGGTTCGCGTTTTGCGGTACTAAGCGGCGATCTCGCTCGCCTGCACCGCGCCCTGATCCAACTGATGCTGGACACCCATGTTCGCGAGCACGGCTATCAGGAAGTGTACGTGCCCTATATTGTCAACGCCGACTCCCTGCGCGGCACCGGTCAGCTTCCCAAGTTTGAAGAAGATTTATTCAAGCTGCACAGCGAACACGATTTTTATTTGATTCCCACCGCGGAAGTGCCGGTGACCAACATCGCCCGCGAGCGTATTTTTACGGCGGATGAGTTGGGCGAGGGCGGTATTAAATACGCTGCGCACACGCCCTGCTTCCGTTCCGAAGCGGGCAGTTACGGGCGCGATACCCGCGGTATGATTCGCCAGCACCAGTTTGAAAAAGTCGAGCTGGTACAGCTGGTGCGACCAGACGAATCCGATGCCGCTCTGGAGGCGCTTACCGGTCACGCCGAAGCGATTTTACAAAAACTGGAACTGCCTTACCGCAAAGTGATTTTGTGCGGCGGCGATATTGGCTTTTCCGCACGTAAAACCTACGATCTTGAAGTATGGCTGCCCGGACAAAGCGCTTATCGCGAGATTTCCTCCTGCTCCAATTTTGGTGATTTCCAGGCTCGCCGTATGCAGGCGCGCTGGCGCAATCCCGAAGCCAAAAAACCCGAGCTGATACACACCTTGAACGGCTCCGGCCTTGCTGTTGGGCGCACCCTGGTTGCGGTACTGGAAAACTACCAGCAAGCCGATGGCACTGTGTTGATTCCCACTGTATTGCGAAGCTATATGGGCGGTTTGGAAAAACTTGGCTAATGGATTATTTGCCCCTGTTCCACCGCCTGCAAGATCAGGCGGTGGTGATTGTCGGTGGCGGCGCGGTAGGGCAGCGTAAAGCAGTATTATTGCACCGCGCCGGTGCCAGGCTCACCGTGATTTGCCCGGAGTTGCACGAAGGTTTTACCGCGCTGTTTGCAGAAAACTCCGCCCATCAGTGGCGTCAGCGTGGCTATCAAGGCGCGGATGATTTACACGGCGCGACCCTGGTGATTGCCGCCACGCCCGATACCGCAGTCAATGCGCGCGTCGCCGAGGATGCCAAAGCGCTGAATATTTTAGTCAACGCCGTGGACGCGCCGGCCATCAGCACTTGTATTTTTCCAGCGATTGTTGATCGCTCGCCGATTGTGGTGGCGGTTTCCAGCGGTGGGGTAAGTCCTGTGCTCGCGCGGCGAGTGCGCCAGCAGATAGAAACCCTATTGCCCGCCCGTATTCAACAGCTTGCGCAATGGGCGCAAAAATGGCGACATAAGGTGGCTGCAAGTATATCCGATGTGGCGTTGCGGCGGCGTTTTTGGGAGCGCCATTTGGACGGCGCGGCCGCAGAGCAGGCCCTTGCCGGGCAGGAACAAAAGGCAGACCAACTCTTACAACAGGCACTGGCCGGTGCGCAAAACGACACCGGTGATGTGGCGCTGATCGGTGCGGGCCCTGGCGATCCGGATTTAATGACCTTTAAAGCATTGCGCCTGCTCCAGCGCGCCGATGTGGTGCTCTATGATCGCCTGGTTAACGCGGCCATTTTGGATTTAGCCAGACGCGATGCCGAGCGCATTTACGTGGGTAAAGCCCGCTCCGATCACGCGGTACAGCAGCCCGATATCAATCAGTTACTGCTCGATCTTGCCAAACAGGGTAAACGTGTGGCGCGCTTAAAAGGTGGCGACCCGTTCATTTTTGGGCGCGGCGGTGAAGAATTAGCGCTGCTTATCGAGCACAATATTCCCTTTCAAGTGGTGCCGGGCATTACCGCCGCCAACGGTGCAGCCTGTTATGCGGGCATACCGCTCACTCACCGCGATCACGCCCAATCGGTGCGTTTTGTTACCGGCCATGTGGCAGAGGGCAGGGAGGAGCCGGAGTGGGCAACCCTGACCTCGGCGCGAGAAACACTGGTGTTTTATATGGGGCTGTATCGCTTAAATGCGATCTGCGAAAGTCTGATAAAACACGGCAGAAGCCCGGCCACACCCGCGGCGATTGTCGAACGCGCGACCACGCCTGATCAACGTGTGCTCAGCGCGACCCTGGATACTCTGGTGGCCTTGGTGGAGCAACAGCAGCCCAAAGCGCCAACCCTGCTGATTGTGGGTGATGTCGTCACCCTGCACTCACAGCTCAGTTGGTATTAGCGTCAGCTCAGTTGGTATTGGCGCCGATCACTTTTTTACGCCATCGGCAATCAACAGGTTACCGGTTTTTTCCAGCAGTAAGACATCCGCCAGAATTTCACTGGCCTGAATGAGAAGGACGTCTGGCTTATCGTCTTTACCGTCGGCGTCTTGTTTGGCCAGCGCCTCTTCGTCTTTGTCAGCGTCTTCCCAGGTGGTCAACAAGGGCTCACCTTTGGCTTTGCGGCGTTTGTTTTCGATAGCGAGATTTGCCTGCTTGCGCTTATCCCGCTGGGCCTGGCGTTTGGTTTTTTGCAGCGGCAAAGACTTTATTTGACGGGTTTCCTGCAACAGTTTGAGTTGATCTTGCAGATATACGTAGTCCGGGTCCTGCGCGGCGCGCGTGTTAAAGCGGCGGGTCAGTTCCGGCAGCAGCGAGTCGATATCCCGATAGGGGCGGCGACTGATAGGAGCGATTTCATCCCAGGCCAGGGCGTGGTCCAGCGAGCTTTCTCCAACCGATTCGGGGTCGTACAGGCTCGGAAATACGATATCGGGAATCACACCCTTATGTTGTGTCGAACCGCCGGAGATGCGATAAAACTTCGACTCGGTCAATTTAACATGGCCCTCAGGCAGGGACAGCATCACTTGCACCGTGCCCTTACCGAAGGAGCGATCACCTACCACAATACCTCGATCATAGTCCTGAATAGCGCCGGCAAAAATTTCTGATGCGGAAGCCGAGAGCCGGTTAATCATCACCAGCAACGGGCCGTTGTAGTAGGGCGTGCGCATGCGCTTGCCATCGCGCCAGACCTGGCGAGAGGAATGGCGAATTTGCACGGTGGGGCCGTATTCGATAAACAGACCCGTAAGCGCATTGACCTCCTGCAGGGAGCCACCGCCATTGTTGCGAAGATCCACGATAATACCGTCAACACCTTCCTCTTCCAGCTCCGCAATTAAACGCTTTACATCCCGGGTGGTGCTTTTGTAATCGGTATCACCCCGGCGCATGGCATCAAAATCGACGTAGAAGGTGGGGATGTCCAACACGCCAAATCGGTATACATCTTCGCCGCGTTTCACTTCGATAATATCTTTTTTAGCGCTTTGCTCTTCCAGCTTGACCTTGTTGCGCACAATAGTAATGATTTTGCGCGAGTCCGGGGCTTTGTCGGGAATAACCTCAAGACGCACAACGGAGCCTTTCGGGCCGCGAATAAGGTCGACCACTTCATCCAGGCGCCAGCCGATCACGTCCTCCATTTCACCGCTTTTACCCTGGCCAACGGCGACAATTTTATCGGCGGGTTTCAGCTCGCCCTGTTTGTCCGCCGGCCCTTTGGGAACAATGCGGGCGACCTTGGTGTAGTCCTCGTCCAGCTGCAATACCGCGCCGATACCCTCAAGTGACAGGCGCATATTGATATTAAAATTTTCCGCACGGCGAGGGGAGAGGTAAGTGGTGTGTGGGTCATACAACTGGGTCAACGCATTGGCATACAGACCAAACACCTCTTTTTCATCAAACTGATCGAGGCGTATTAGCTGGTTGCGATAGCGTTTCTTCAGTGTTTTTGCAACGTCCTCAGGTTTTTTATCGGCCAGCAGCAGGCTTAGCGCCTGATTTTTAATCCGCTTACGCCAGCGTTCGTTTAAGGTTGCCTGTGTTGTCGACCAGGGAATATCCGCAATGTCGTCATACACAGGAAGCTCTTCGTCGACGGTGTAGTCAAAACCGGCGACCTGCTTATCCATGGAATCGATCAGCGTCTGTAGACGTTCGGTCAAGCGCTTTTTGTACAGGGCGAATATCTCGAAACCCGTATCGAGTTTGCCCCTGCGCCACTGATTGTCCAGTTTGTTGGCGAAGGGCTTGAAGCGGTCGATATCCGACTGCAAAAAGAAAACGCGATTGGGGTCTAAGTCATCAAAATACGCAGCCAGATGCGCCTCGGACAGGGCGTCGTCATAGCGCTGCCTGGAATAGTGGCGGTTTTCCAGTTGCTCCACCAGGGCTTTGGCGGTTCGTTTTTGTACCGAGGTAGGCTTTATGTCGGCAGCGGCCAGTGCTGCCTGCTCAAAAAAGAGAACCAGGACGACAAGCGCCAAAGGTCGCAATACTGCAAAGATCATGTGAAAGCCTGCATGGGAGTGAAACGCAAGTGTACCCTTAACCCGGATATTTCACCAGTACGGCCACACTCTTATATTGTTAAATAATATCAATGAGTTATGCTGCAAATACCAAGCGGAGTAAATGTGCAAACTATGCCTAAATGGTTTTTCGAAAAAAATGACTTC